>JANLOU010000341.1:0-3035 GCA_031366735.1 Candidatus Eiseniibacteriota bacterium | reverse complement strand
GACCAACCCCATGCGCAGCGCGCACGGCATCCTGCCAACCGCTTCTCAGGGAGTCATCGGCCGACGCGGCGTGAATCTTGCGCGGTTTGTCCGGGGCGGGGCGGGGGGCCGTCCGGGCGGGGCCGGGCGGAAAGGTCAGCTCTGCGCCAGCCCCGATGCCTCGAGCGAGGCGATCGCATCGAGTCCTTGCGGCGACACCTCGCCGCGGGCCAGCCGCTGCGCGCCCACCCAAGCGATCATCGCGGCGTTGTCCGCGCATAGCCGGGGCGAGGGAATGCGCAAGGTCACGCCCATGAAATCGCACGCCTCGGCAAGCCGCTCGCGTAACAGTCGGTTGCACGCCACGCCCCCGCCCAGGCTCAATGCGCGCGCACCTGTGTGCTGCAGTGCGCGTCGACATTTTCCCACCAGCGTGTCGACCACGGCCGCTTGGAACGAAGCGGCCAGATCGGCGAGCAACTCAGGCGTGTAGGGCGGCTCGCCGTGCGGTTGCACCGCCACCGTGACGGCGGTCTTGAGCCCCGAGAACGAGAAGTCGAAGCCCGGCCGGTCGAGCATGGGCCGGGGGAATGCGAACGCGTCAGCGCGGCCGGTGGCCGCGAGGCGGTCGATGATCGGGCCCCCCGGGAAGCCGAGCCCCAGACGCTTGGCGACTTTGTCGTACGCCTCGCCTGCCGCGTCATCGAGCGTTGCCCCAAGCCAGGCGTAGTCGCCGAAGCCACGCACCAACACCAACTCGGTGTGGCCGCCGCTCACGATCAGCGCCACCGAGGGGTACGGCGCTTCGCCGTGCTCGAGCGACGCCGAGTGCAGATGCGCCTCGATGTGGTTCACGCCCAACACCGGGATCCCCAGCGCCGAGCCGTAGGCCTTGGCGAACGCCACGCCCACCACGAGCGAGCCGACCAGCCCGGGCGCGTGAGTGACCGCGATCGCATGGAGTTGGTCCGCTCCGACACCGGCCTCCGCGAGCGCCTGCGTGACCATGGCGGGCAGCAACTCGAGATGCGCGCGTGAAGCCAGCTCCGGCACCACGCCGCCGTACAACTTGTGCACATCCTGCGCGGCGATCAAGTGCGAGCGCAGGGTCACGCCGTCCTCGAGCACGCAGACGGAAGTGTCGTCGCACGAAGTCTCGATACCGAGCAACAGATGCGGGAGCTTCATGCGGGGTCCGGTGCGAGCACCGTCTCGAGCCACTCCATGTACTTGGGCGCTCCCGCTGCCACGCGCAGGGCGATGCATTCGGGCACATCGTAAGGGTGCAGGTCGTGCAGGCGCGAGAGGAACGCGGTCCAGTCCTGCTTGCGTGTCTTCATGATCACCACCACCTCGCGCTCATCGGCGACCTGATCGTTGAACCGATAGATCGAGCGGGCACCGGGCAGAAGGTTGGCGCACGCGATCAGGCGCTCGTCCACCAGCGTGCGCGCGACGCGCGCGGCATCGGTCTCGTTGGCAAAGGTGCTGAGCACGACAAGCATCTCGGTCATGGCATCTCCATGTACGGTCAAGGGGGCCGCGAGTGTAGCATCCGTGGCGTGACCCTTCCTCGCCCTGCCCAGGCCGGACTCCTCTGCACGCTGGCGGCGCTCCTATCCGCATGCGCGCTGGGGCTGGCCGCGCGTCGCGGTCGCACCACTGCGCTCGATCTTCCCCCGATTGTATTCGTTTCGCGCCAACCGCCGAGCGGTGCGGACGCCGGCCAGATTCCCGGCCTGGGCCCGCACGGCAGCACCATTGCAGTAGGCGGCCGATTGCTCCTGCTTGAGCGGGACGGCTCGGTGCGAACGCTGCTCGCGCCCGGTGCGCTCTACGATGTGCAGGACCCCGATGTGTCCTGGGACGCGAAGCGGGTCGTGTTCTCGGGACTCGCCTCGCCGCGCGCCCATTGGCGCCTGTATGTGCTTGAACTCGCCACCGGCCACTTCGCCGAGATCACCACCGACTCCCATCGCGCGAGCACGCAAGGGGACGACTTCGATCCGTGCTGGAACGGCGAGCGCATCGTGTTCGCACGAACCTCGGACGCAGCCCGTTCCCTGTACGACACCAGCCGCGTCGCCGCGCTGTTCGAATGGCGTGCGCGCGACGCCGACGCGCAGTTCGTGCTCGGCGAGGCGAACGGGGTTCTGGACCCCGTGATCGACACGCGCCACCGCACGCTCGTGTTCTCGCGCTGGTGGTTCAATCCGTGGCTCCCGCGGGCTGAGGGCGGCGTCACCCGCAACGTGGCCGAAGCCATGACACGCGACTCGGTGAATCAATGGCAGATCATCGAGGCCTCTGCGAGCGTCCAACGCCTGAGCGATACGAGTGGGCGCGCCCCGCTCACGCGCGAACGCCTGCGCGCCGGTGGGGTGCCCGACCGCCGAGCCGGGATGGGTGTGCAGCCCACGCTCGTGGGCGATGCGATCGTGGCCACCTACGCCCGCAATCCTGGCCTGGCTCCCGCGCCAGGCCCGACGGGCGTGCACCTGATGCGGCGCGCCCCCTCGGCAGGGCAGCGGATCACGGGCGCTGCGATCGGCGACGATCTCGCCAGCCCTTATTCGGAGGGCACCGGCCTGGCAGCCCCCTCCGCCTGTGCGCCCGCCGCGCTCCCCGATGGCCGATTGATCATCTCGTTCGCCGCCGGGGCGCGCGATGACTTCGGACTCTGGCTGCTGACGCAGGATGGCACGCGTACGCGACTGCTCGACCTGCCCGGCACCCTCGAACTGGATGCCGCGCCCGTGGTGGTGCGCGCGGGAACTCGGCTTGCGCTGGGCGGGGCGCATGGGGGGCGAGAAACGCTTGCCGAGCCAGAGCGCCAAGGCGCGGACTCCGAGCGGTTCCGCTTCTTCGACGAGGATGTCTTCCAGGGCCGCGGTGCGCCGAAGCGTCAGGAGGGCGCGCGGCTTCGCTTCCTTGCGCTGCGTCGCTCGGTGGACGACACGATGCCGCCCCAGATCATCGCCGAGGTCGCGATCCCCCGCAGCGGCCGCGTCGATCTGCGACTGAAGCCACGAGGGCCCCTGTTCGAGCAACTGATC
>JANLOU010000302.1:0-2257 GCA_031366735.1 Candidatus Eiseniibacteriota bacterium | reverse complement strand
GTCTTCGTGCGCAATAACTTCATCCAGTGCGACTACCCCGTGGCACTCGACATGCGTCGCACCCGGAACCAGTTCGACGACGGCCGGCTCGGCAACTATTGGAGTGAGCACGCGGCGTATGATCTGGACGACGACGGCGTGAGCGATCAGGAGTATTCGCCGGTGAGCGCCTTCGCGTTCCTGTCCAAGCAGAGCCCTGACCTGACATTGCTCGCGAAGAGTCCTGCTGTCGTGGCGCTGACGGCGGCCGAGCGTGTGTTCCCGGCCCTGCGCCCAAGTGAAGCAGTCGACCATTTCCCGCGCGTGGCCGTCTGGCCGCTGCCGCCGGATTCCGCCGCGGCCGACGCCGGTGCGCCCAAGTCGGGCATGCGTGCGCGATTCGCGGTCGCGGGTGCGACGGTGTTCGCGGTGATCGGCCTGTTGTCGGGCTGGGGATTGGTCCAAGGGGGGCGTGCGTCATGATCCGGGTCGAAGGCATCTGCAAACGCTATGGAGTGGTGACCGCGGTCGACAGCCTGTCGTTCGAAGTGGCCCGTGGCGAGACATTCGCCGTGATCGGACCCAACGGCGCGGGCAAGACAACGACGCTCAAATGCCTGCTTGGCTTGGTCCGGCCGGACTCGGGTCGCATCGCGATTGGCGAGGAGGGCCTGCCGCCGACCGATCCGCGCGCGCGCCGCACGCTGGGCTATGTGCCGCAGCGCGCCGAGTTCTCGCCCGGACGCAGCGTTTCGCAACTCCTCGGGTTCTTCGCCGAGCTGCGCGGCTTGGGCCGCGAAGCGGTGACGCGAGCACTCACGCGGGTGGGACTCGGGGGCCATGCCGACCGGCGCGCCAGTGAACTGTCGGGAGGCTACATCCAGCGCCTGTCGTTGGCGCAAGCTCTGCTCGGGGACCCCGAGTTGCTGATCCTCGACGAGCCGACCGCCAGTCTGGACCCCGAAGCCACATGGGAGTTCCGTTCACTCGTGCTGCAGTTGAAGCATGAGGGCAAGACGATTCTGCTCTGCTCGCACCTGCTCGCAGAAGTCGAGCGCGTGGCCGACCGCGTGCTGATCCTGGTGGGGGGGCGCGGCGCGGCCATGGAGAGCGCCACCGACCTGCGTGCGCGCCAAGTCAGCGCCACGCACATGGTGGTGGAACTCGAGGAGCCTTCTGCGCGCGCCTCTGCGCTGCTCACCGAGCACCACATCGAGCACACGCCCGTGGCCGACCGTGCGCTGGCGGTCAACGCCCGCAATGGTCGCTTCCTTGAAGCGCTTGAGGTGCTGCGTGCCGCCCGTGTGCAGGTGCGCTCCGTCGAGATGCAGCGACCGACCTTGGAGGAAGTATTCCTCGCAGTGGTGCGCGGCGAGCGCCACGCCGAACAGGGCGGAGGCCGGTCGTGAGGAGCCGCTATCTGAGTTTGTTGGCGAGCGTGATGGTGATTGCGATCCTGCTCGCTGCGCTGGGCCGCATGCCCCATCGCGCGCCCGCCCTGCCCCCCGCCGCACCTCCGCCTCCGGCGGAATCCCTGCTCGTGGAGATCCGCGACGGTCAAATCGTGCCATCCGCGACCCAGGTGGGACTGGGACATCGGCTCGCGCTGACCTTGCGTAACCACGGTAGCCGCCGCGCCGAAGTGCGCCTCTCGGGTTATGAACACGAGTTCGCCGCGGTGGTGCTCGCACCGGGCGAGACCTTGCAACGCACACTTGTGCTGGACCTGCCGGGCGAGGATTTCGCCTGGCTCGTGGACGGTCGGCCGGTCGCGCGCTTGCGCGTGGCCGGTTCGCACCTGGTGGAGGGGCACCGATGACACACGCCGTGATGCCGGGTCGCTGGAGGCGGACATTCGTGGTGGCACGAGAGGAGTACCGCCGCGCAGCGGAGTCGCGATGGTTGTTCGCATTCGCAGGACTGTTCGCGCTGTTCGTGCTGGGGTTGTCGTACTTTGGGCTCGCACAAAGTGGCGAGGTCGGGTTCACGAGCTTTGCGCGCGTGACGCTCAGCCTGCTGAATCTGGTGTTGTTCATCGTCCCGCTGGTGGGGCTGGTGCTCGGCGTGATGAGCGTGACCGCACAGAGCGAGACCCTGTCGTTGTTGCTCGCCCAACCGGTCTCGCGTGGCGAAGTGCTGCTGGGAAAGTTCCTCGGACTTGCCGCCGCGCTCAGCATGGCGCAGTTGTTGGGACTGGGCGGCGGGGGTGTGGTGGTGGCGCTCAATGCTGGCGTCGATCAGATGAGTGGCTTCGTGGTGCTGGGCGCGGTGTCGCTCG
>JANLOU010000256.1:0-9168 GCA_031366735.1 Candidatus Eiseniibacteriota bacterium | reverse complement strand
GAACGCGAGTTGGCGCGTGACGCGACCGCAGCGTGGCCGGCCGCGCCAGTTCGGGGCGCGACGCCGCGGCTATGGCAGCTTGGCGCGAACGACGAGGAGCGCCTCGAGTGCTCGCTCGGCCTCGCAGGCGAGGGTGCGTCGCGCCTGCCGTTGCGGGATGCCCGGGGCCGCTGGACCGACGGCTCCGGCGCCCATGTGCGCATCGCGGCGCAGGTCGATCACTGGCTCGCCTACTCGCACCTCTGGGCGGGTCAACTGCAGGGGGCCGAGCGATTCACCGACGCGCTCGCCAAGGGCACGGACCTGGCGCTGCAGACCGAGGAGAGCTACCTCGCCTACGACGGCGGCCCGCGCTGGGGACTGATGTTCGGGCGGGACCGCTGGCATTGGGGCCCGGGTGATGAGGGCTCACTCCTGATCTCGCGCACGAGCGCGCCGATGTCGGGGCTGATGCTGCACCTTCGCGTGGAATCGCTGCGCCTGGACGCGACGGCGCTCCATGCCACGCTCGAAGCCGGCAGTGGCGAGCAGTTGGCCGCGCATCGACTCGAGTGGCAGGTGCGCGACGGCCTGCGCGTGGGCGCGACCGAGACCGCGCGCTATCGTTCGAGCGGCTACCAAGGTGCCTATCTTGCCAGCGTGATCCCGTTCTCACTGGTGCAGCGGCTGTTGGATCAGGATGCCGGGGTCGACACGACGGGCGCGTTGCGCAACAACATCATGCTCGGAATGGATGCCGCGTGGCGTGTAGCGGACGGTACCCGAGTGCACGCGGAGTTCCTCATCGATGACCTGCACGCGGAGTCGGGCGACATTCCCAACAAGCTCGGCTATCAGTTGGGCGCCGAGGGAGTGGGCGATATGCGCGGCACCCGCCTGAGCTGGGGAAGCGAGTACACGCGGCTTTCGCGCTTCGTCTACACCTCGTCCTATGGCAGGAGCTATGCCGCTCAGGGGCGCCCGATCGGGTTCCCGACGGGACCGGATTCCGAGCGCCTGCGGCTCCGCCTGGCGTGGGACCCGAGCGTCGATTGGCAGCTGGGATTCACCGCGGCGCGGACAACGCGAGGGCAGAGCAGTCTGGCGGACTCGTTCACGCCGGGCACCGCCGTTCCCGACATCTGGAGTTTCGCGGGCACACCCGAGCGTGAGCGCCGGCTCGAGGGAGGGCTGCGCTGGTGGCCTGCGAGCGGGATCGATCTCTCGGCGCGCGTGGGTCGGTCCTGGCGGAGCAACGCCGATCACCTCGCGGGGGCGCAGGTGGCGCAGTGGGACGCTGCACTCTCGGCTCGCTTGACGCGCTAGTGCGGCGTCCGGGTGCGTTCGTCACCCCACGACTGGCAACGAGGGGTGGCGGGGCGCACCGTGCGATGTCCGCACCTGACCACCCCCCATCCCAGTGGGCATCGTCCTCTCCTTAAGGAGATCCCCCGATATGCGTGAGCGTCTTTCGTTCCTGTCGTTGCTGACCCTGCTGATCGCCACCGGCGTGCAAGCAGCTCCCACCACTCATTTCGATCGGGCCGATCTCGACACGACCTGTGCGCCGTGCAAGGACTTCTACCAATTCGCCAACGGCGGCTGGGTGTCCCGCAACACGATTCCCCCTTCGCAATCCAGTTGGGGCAGCTTCACCATTCTTGCCGAACGCAATCAGGCGATCCTGCGGGGCATCCTCGAGCGAGCAGCCCGAGACCGGACCGCCAAGCCCGGCTCGGATTCCCGCCGCATCGGGGATTACTATTCGGCATGCATGGATTCGGTCGCCGCGGACAGGGCGGGAGCCACGCCGATGCAGCCGGTGCTGTCGGCCATCGATGCCATGCGCACCGCACAGGATGTGGCCAAGCAGATCGGTTGGTTGCACGCCCATGGCTTCCGGAGCGGGTTCAACCTGGGCGCAGGGCCGGATGCGAAACGCAGCGACCTGACCATCGCGAGCGCAGGACAGGGCGGCCTTGGGCTGCCCGACCGCGACTACTACACCAAGAGCGACTCGACTTCTGCCGCGATGCGCGCCGACTATGTGGCGCATGTTGCGCGCAATCTGGGGCTGCTCGGTCGCACCGACGCCGAGCACGAAGCGCGGGCCGTCATGTCGATCGAGACCGCGCTCGCCCAAGCGTCGATGACCAATGTGCAGCGGCGTGATCCCGTTGCCACTTACCATAAGGTGCCCCTCGATACGCTCCGGGCATGGACGCCGATGTTCGATTGGGCGGCCTACTTCTCGGCGCGCAGCATGAAGGTTCCGGACTCGGTGAATGTCGCACAGCCCGACTTCATGCGGGCGTTCTCCACGCTCGTGGCCAGCACGCCCGTGCCGGACTGGCAGGCCTACATGCGAGCCGCCGTCGTCGAACAATCCGCGCCGACCCTCTCGAGTGCGTTCGTCAACGAGGACTTCCGCTTTCGCCAGAAGCAGACCGGCGCCAAGGAGATGCAGCCCCGCTGGAAGCGTTGCCTGCAGTCGGTGGATCAGGACCTGGGCGACCTGTTGGGGCAGGCGTATGTGCGCGAACGGTTCACACCGGCTGCGCGCGCGCGCGCCTTGCAGATGGTGAAGAACCTCGAGGCCGCCCTGGGCGAACGCATCACCGCGTTGGACTGGATGAGCGATGCCACGAAGGCTGCAGCCCAGGTGAAGCTCCAGGCCTTTGCGAATCGCATCGGCTATCCCGACAAGTTCCGAACCTACGACGGCGTCGTGGTGGGTCGCGATTCATGGGCCGCCAATCGCATGCGCGCGCGCAAGGCCGAGATCAAGCGCCGAACCGACAAGATCGGCCAGCCGGTGGACAAGAGCGAATGGGGGATGACTCCACCCACCGTGAACGCGTTCTACTCGCCCTCCTTCAACAGCATCAACTTCCCCGCCGGCATCCTCCAGCCACCCTTCTACGATCCCGACTGGGATGATGCGCTCAACTATGGCGCCATCGGCGCAGTCATCGGGCACGAGATGACACATGGCTTCGACGATCAGGGTCGGCAGTTCGACTCGGCCGGGAATCTGCGCGACTGGTGGACTGCGGAGGACGCCGCGCGCTACAAGGAACGCGCGGCCAAAGTCGCCGAGCAGTTCGACCAGTTCACCGTTGCAGGCGGCGTGCATGTGAATGGCAAGCTCACGCTGGGCGAGAATATCGCTGATCTGGGCGGATTGGCCGTGGCGTACCACGCGCTGCAGCGCGCGCAGGCCGGCAAACCGGATCCCAAGCTGGACGGCTTCTCCCAGCCGCAGCGCTTCTTCCTCTCCTATGCGCGTGTCTGGCGTCGACTCGAGCGCGACGAGTCACTGATCACCATGGTGAAGACCAACCCGCACTCCCCCGCTCGCTTCCGCGTCGTGGGACCGCTATCCAACCTGGATGAATTCGCAGCCGCGTTCGGGTGCAATGCGGGCGATCCGATGATGCGCGAGGCAGGCAAGCGCGTCCGGATCTGGTGATTCCCGGCACCAGCGCATCGAGCGGCACGAATACGGGCGGCTGTCGTTGCGGCCGCCCGTTACCTCCGTGAGTCCGCCGATCCCGGTCAGGATCGCGTGGGCAGCGGGTGATGGCGCGACCACTCGACGGTTCGTGCCAACCCTTGCGCAAAGGTCACCTTCGGGGCCCAGCCGAGCACGCGCTGTGCCCGTGTGGCATCCAGGTAGATCCGCTGAACCTCCCCCGCGCGCGCAGGCTCGTGGATGGCGCCCCCGTGGAAGCCGATGATGCTCGCCAGCTCGCGCACGATGTCATTGACCGAAGTTCCCACGCCGGTGCCGAGGTTGAGCATCTCGCCGCTCCCCGCGGTCAACGCCAGCACATTCCCCTCGACCACATCGTCCACATACAGATAGTCACGCACCGCTGTGCCGTCGCCGAAGATGCGCGGCTGCTTGTGCTCGAGCATGAGTCCGATGAAGATCGCATTCACGCCGGCCTCACCGTGTGGATTCTGACGCGGGCCGTAAACATTCGGATAGCGCAACACGGTGTAATCGAGCCCGTGCAGCAGCCGCCAGATGTACAGATAGTGCTCGACGGTGTGTTTGCTGGCGCCGTACGGGGCCTCGGGGTTCACTGGGTGTTCTTCTGTGGCGGGCAACTGCCGGCCCTCGCCATACAGCGCGCCGCCGGTGGAGGCGTACACCACCTTGCGCACGCCGTGTTTCACACACGACTGCAATAGCCCGATCGAACCCAGCACATTCACCCGCGCGTCCCAGAGCGGATCCACCACGGATTTGCGCACATCGATCTGCGCGGCGTGATGATCCACCACTTCGGGCCGGAAATCGGCGACCGCCGCGTCCACAGCCGCGGCATCGGAGAGCTCGCCCCGATAGAACTTGGCCATGGGATTGACGAACTCGCGGAATCCGCTGGAGAGGTCGTCGAACACGGCGACCTCGTGGCCGTCCGCCACGAATCGGTCCACCACATTCGAGCCGATGAATCCGGCCCCGCCGGTCACCAGGATGCGCACTCGTCTCCTCCTTCGATCAGGCGATGGCACGCGGCCACGCCGCCGCACGGGAATCGCGGCACGCTAGTGCGCTCCGTCGCAGCGCGCAAGCAGCCGAAGCGGCCGCGGCGTCGACTCATGCCGCTCGATCGTCACCGTGGTCGGCGAACCGGGCAAGACAGCGCGCAAAGCGTTCCGCCAGCGGCTCGAGTCCATAGCCTGCCGCCACCTCGCGGCCGCGGGCCTGCACTTCAACCATGCGCGGATCTGCGGCGAACACGGCTTCCAGGGCATCCCCGTCCGCCCCGGCGAAAGGCGCCAGTCCGCGCGCCAACAGCCAGCCCGCGAGGGGCCCGGCCTCCTCGCCCACGGGCAGAATCGGACAGCCGCTCGCGAGCGCACGCAGGACCAACCCCGCGCTGATCGCGTGTTCGCCGGCGACCACGGCAACGGTCGCTGTCTGCAGCCAGGAGACCTCGGCCTCGCGTGGGGCGGGTCCAACGAAGTGCACTCGGAGCTCGACTCCCAACTCGCGTGCGGAGGATTCGAGCTCGGCCCTGGGGTGATCGAGCACCACGAGGTCGATTTCGTCGTGCTCGCTCATGGCGGTCGCGAAAGCTTCGAGCACCTGCCGACCCGTCTCGGGCGTCAGTGGCGCGGGCGCGAGCGCGAATGGCCCATCCCACAAGGAAAGTCGCCCGCGCTGCAACCGACCCAGATCGAATGTGCTGCCAGCACATGGCTCCAGATCCAGGTCCAACGGGGGCAACGCCCGTGCGCTCATGGCGTGCGGCGCAAAACCAGTGCACCAATGGTAGGCGGGTAACGCGCCGGGTAGTTGCTCCGCGAGGCGGTCGCTCGCGTGCGCGCTGGCCCACAGCGCCAGGTCGAAACCCTTCTCGCGGGCGAAGCGTCCGAGCGGTCCGGCGGCGTGATGCGCGTGCCACAGGGTCATGCTGGCATCGCGGCGCTTGGAGACCGCGCCGTATTGCAGGTCCTCGCCGCGATCGGTATCGAGTACGACCACTTCGACGGTTGCACCGGCGGCACGCAGTGCGCCCGCGCGCAGGCGCGCGTCGGCGGGTGCGGCCCCGATGGCGTCCAGATGCTCAACGAGCAGGACGCGGGGCGATGGACTCAAGCAGGCCTCTTGCGTTGCATCGCGCCGATCCAGCCGGTGGACCTAAGGCCGTGCGCGACGCGCTCCGATCCGTGGAGCGGGGTCAGTGTCGCAGGGCCACCCGACTTCCCTCAGGAAGACACGGACTCCAACTCATCCGCCCGGCGGCCCTCGGCCTGCACCCGGCGCATCCACGCCAGGAAGCGAAGCCGCTGACGCACTTGCAAGTCGCAGTCCAGAATCACGGGCTCGAGTGGAGTCGGTGTGGGCGACGGGGGAACCGGGGCCGGGACCGCCACTTCGGTCCACATGGCAGGCGCCAGTTCCGGCTGCAACTCGACCACGCGCTCGGTGAGGACCTCGAGCGAAACTTCAGGAATATGCGCTAGACTCATGGGACTGAACGCGATACCAAGTCGACCCGAAAGCTCGATTGCGACACCGGGTAGGTGGTCCACCGGATCGGCCCACCAGCCCTCGAGCGGGCGCCCGGCAAGAGAGTCGCCCAATGCCCGGGGGGCATTCGCGTCGATGGCGAGGATCACTCGGCCGAAGTGTGGCCGGGCATCGTCCAGTCGCTGGCCAAGTCGCGGCCACCCTTCCCCACGCTGGGCGTTGCCATGGGCGAGCAGATAGAAGCCAGGGCGGCCCCCGTACTGGACCAACCCCAGCACTGGCATATCCGCCAACAGGCACTCCATGAGACCCCAGCGAGCCTCGCGGCCGAACCGCTCGTGGAGCGACAGTCGGGGGCTGCCATCCACCACCAGGACTCGTTCCCCTCGTGCCAATGACGACGCACAGAGCTCGAGCGCAGCCCGAGTGATCGCGTTGGCGTTCGGGCCACTCACGAGATGCAGCCACGGCCCGAGTTCGCAGGGATCGCGCAACGGCATGAATGCGAGCGGCGTGGGGCGACCGCCGCGGCGCAACCCCCGCGTGAGCAGCGCGGCCAGCACGGCACCCACGGCGCCCATGCCTGCCCCGAGTCCGAGCAATCTTCCCCAGGGTCCGGGCAACGGCACGGCGATCGGCGCATCGGGTGCTGGCGTGGACTCGATCAGCGCCGCGTAGGGGTCCGGCGCCGTTGCGGCCAGAGCAAGCACGCGTTCGGGCACCGCGCCCGCGACGAGCGCTTGTTGGAACGGAGTGGCAATCGCCAAGCTGCGCGCTGCGAGTGATCCGAGTGAATCCGCGCGCTCGAGTTGCCAGACACGCCACGCCGCTCCGCGCTGCGCCGCGATGGCTGCCCGCGACGGAACTCCCCGAACGAACCATGCATGCTCCTCGCTCACGGCCGCCGTCATCGCCGCGGTCAGGGCGGCAGGGTCGTGCGCCTCGGCCGCCAACTGGAGCTCTTGCAATCGTTCGAGGACGCGCACCGGCGGTTCGGGAGCGCGGCTCGCAGCGGGCCCCGCGAATGGCCCAGGCAACTCACGCGCCGACTCGCGCAGCAACTGCGCGCGCGCGAGTAACAACAACGCGCATTCCGCTTCGGGTGAAAGGGGTGGGATGGGGCCAATGAGCGACTCACCGCGCCAACGCTCGCTCAGCCGCGTGCGTGCCGCCGCAAACTCGACCACGCCCGCTGCGCGGCGCTGCGCAAGCCCTGAGGCCAGTTCACGCGCCGCCTCCGCGCGCGGTGCACGAACCTGGAGCACCAATCCCTGAGCATTCGTGACCAGCGCCACGCTCTCCCCCGCGCGGGCGGGACGAGGCCACTCCTGCGCTTCGGGTACGGCGCCGGACCACGGCAGCCGAACCTCGAAGAGCGCGAGCGACGGGGGCGCCGACAAGGCTGCGACCGTGCCACCGATGCCCGCGCCCATCAAGGCGGCGAGGATCAGCGTGAGGGTCCAGCGGTCGGAATGGCGTGGCAAAGGAATCGCGTCGTCCTTGGCGCTCATGATGGTCCGCAACGTGAGGGGTTGCGTGCGTGTCATCGCCTCTTGCGATGACCGCTGCAACTTACGCTCCCACAGTCGCTAAGGTCAAGAGGTCCTGACCCCGGTAGGCCGTGCGCCCACACCGGCCAGGCGCTCCGCGAGGGGCAGCGTGAACCAGAAAGTGCTGCCGGTGCCCACTGCGCTCTCCACACCGATCACGCCCCCGTGCTGTTCCACGATCCCTTTGCTGATGACCAACCCCAGCCCCGTCCCTCCCACTTTGCGCGTGGAGCCGGAGTCGATCTGCTGGAACTTGCGGAAGAGTTTCGGGAGGTCCTTCGCGTCAATTCCATCCCCATGGTCCTGGACTTCGACACGGATCGTGTGACCTGCTTGCGTTGCGCGGATCCGGATGCGTTCACCCACGGGGGAGAACTTGATCGCGTTGCTGAGTAGGTTGGTGAGCACCTGGGCGATGCGATGCGCATCGAGCATCGCATCCGGCAGGTCGCCATCCATCTCGAGATCCAACTGGATACGACGCTCTTCCAATAACATGCGCAGGTTGTGACCGGCCTGTTGCACGACCGGTTCCAGGCGCTGGCGCTCCAGCGTCATGGGCAATGAAGCCGACTCGAGCTTGCTGAAATCAAGTATGTCATTGATGAGCAACAGGAGTCGTTCGGCATTCGCATGAGCGATCGTCAGCAGCTTCACCTGCTGATCGTTGTTGCTGAAATATCGCTGGTCCGTGAGCAACTCGAGCGCCCCTTTGACCGATGTGAGCGGCGTGCGGATCTCGTGCGAGACCACGGCCACGAAGTCGGACTTGAGTCGGTCGAGGCTCTTGGTGTGTTCGAAGAGCTGCGAGTTGCGCACCTGCACCGCGGCCTGCGAAGCGAACAGCGTGAGGAACTCCTGATCGTCACGCGTGAATCCGCCCTCCTTGTCCACCGCCACCAGCACGCCGAGCGTTTTGTGCTCCTGCACCATCGGCACGGCGACCATCGTCGTGGGCGGATCTCCCGCCACGCCAGGCATCGGCATCTCGTCCCCCAAGGAGAGATGGATCGCGCTCTGGCGGAATGCCACGCTGCCCAGCGGCCCGGCTCCGACAAGGAAGTGCGGCGCGCGTTCTTCCTCCACCAGCGTTCGTCCATAGGCTGCCGCTGCGAAGAACTCCCCCGACTCCTCGTTCTGCAGATAGACAACGGCGCCCTGCGCGTTCAGCAGGCTCGCCGTGGTTTCGACGATGCGCGTCAGACGCGGTTGCAGCTCGAGGTCAGCGCCGATCGTCATGGACACTTTATAGAGCGTGCTCATCTGGAATGTGGCGAGCGCCTCCTTCTCGCGCAGCTCCAGCTCGTGGCGTTGCAGCGCCTCGTTCTGCACGCGCAACTGCTCGAGCAGCGCTCGGTTCTCCGCCTTGAGGCGGCGGTTCCGCAAGCGCTTCTCGACCATGATCGGGAGGTCGGCGATATCCTCGAACGGCTTGGTCACATAGTCGTCGGCACCCTGGCGCAGGGCATCGATCGCGGTCTGGACAGAGGCATAGCCAGTCATGAGGATGACGGCCACCTCGGGGTCGATCGCACGGGCCTCACGCATCACATCGAGCCCGCTCTTGCCCGGCAACGAGATGTCGGTGAGGATGAGGTCCGGCCGCTCCACCGGGATGCGCGCCAACGCTTCCTCCGCGGAGGAAGC
>JANLOU010000252.1:0-1828 GCA_031366735.1 Candidatus Eiseniibacteriota bacterium | reverse complement strand
CGGATTCCGTGGTGGAGGCTAGCGACACAATACCCCCGCTGACTGCAATTAGCGCGCCAGTGATTCGCCGGCGCTCACTTCAAGCGAGTGACGCGGGCGATCCTCGCCTCGCCCCCGCGCTCGACGCGCACGAAATAGAGGCCTGCGGGAACGGGCGCTCCCCCTTCGCCCATGCCGTTCCTGCGGAGCGTGTGCTCGCCGGCCTCGTAGTCCTGATCGGCCAGTCGCGCCACCTGGCGCCCGGCGACATCCATGACGACCGCGCGCACATGCTGCTTGGCGGGCAGCGCGAATCGAACCGTGCTGGCCATGCGCATGGGATTGGGCCACGCGGGCGAGAGCGCGAACTGAAGCGGCGCCGCCCCTGCCCCACCACCGGGTGCCGCGAGGATGACGCCCTCGGGCACGATCGCCGCCAGCCGCACACCGGTCACCGGTACGCCCGGCGGTAATCCATTGAGGCGGACCGCCGCCGAACTCACCACCGTGACCGTGACATCGGACGCAGGACGGAACGCCAGACGATCGCACACCACGATGATTCCGCCGGCGTTCAGGAAAGTGCTGGAACGGAACCGGCACTCGCCGTACAGCGCGCCGCCGCTACCCGGAGGTGTGTGCAACGCCATGAGGATGGGAGGTTTGTCGCATGCGATCTCGCCGGTGTACACGAAGCTGGACTGCAACACACCGCCCAGGTACGCATCGCAGACGACCGAGGACGCAACCAGTGCGTGATCGTAAGTGATATGGGAAGCGGCCGGTGCACCGCCGGGTGAAGCCGTGACTTGGAGCGAGGCTAATTTGGCATACGACACACCGCCAACCGTCCCGCCCACGGCGACTTCGACCCCGACGCTATCCGGGCCTGCGATCAACGAATCAAGGTTCGCCGTGAAGACATAGCCGTCGCAGTTGTAATCCGCGGGATCATCGACCCGCACGGCGGTGAGGGTCGCCGGGGTGGGATCGACAGTGCCCGCGGCGCTACGAACCCGGACCAGATCGGCGTCGGTTTGGATATTGTCGTCGAAGTTGTCATCGCGAAGTGTGACCGGACCTGCGACGGTGGTCCAGGTCGGCACCACCGGCCAGCCCCCGATGCTGTTGTTCGCGAGCTGATCATTGGAGCCCGTGCCCGAGAGCGTGACCCCCTCGACCTGGATTGCGCTATAGGTGGCGATCCAAGGCTCGCCCGGCGGTAGCCCATGGAGCGAGATCACGCGCGCCATGGGCGCCGGATCGCCGATGGGCTGGCCGCTGATGTTGCGCCAGACCACGAGCCGTTTGCCAGCAGCAATGGTTTCGGGCTGGCCCGAGCGGATGATCCGGACGGGCTGCTGGAAGCGCAGTTCCCAACACTCGCGATACGGACCCAGACGCCGGTAGCCGACGCTCGAGAGCGACACGGTGGAGCCCGCCAGCGCGTGGACTTCGGGCAGACCATCGCCGTCAGAATCCATATCGCGCCAGTCGGTGACCCGATTGTTCGCCTCGGCATAAAGCGGGTTGTTGCCCTGCATCCTCATGGTGCAGGTCAGCGCCCATGAGTTGGCGAGCGCGCCGCCCGCCGGCCGGCGCATCTGCAGTGTGGAGATCGCCGCGCACTCCCCATCGTCGCAATCATCCGCCTCGAGCCGCACGCCCACGCCCGGCGCCAGTTGCAGCCCAGCCGCGAACGGGATGCGCACACTGCCCAGCCCATTGGTGAAGTACGAGACACCGTCCTCGCCCGAAGATCCGATATTGGAGAGCGTGCGGGTTCCATCGCTCTCTTGCTTGATCCTCATGCCGCCCCAGGTCTGAATAGGCCGCGGCGGACGCGCCA
>JANLOU010000228.1:0-1832 GCA_031366735.1 Candidatus Eiseniibacteriota bacterium | reverse complement strand
TTCGTTGCAAATCCGCCCAAGCCACCACGAAAACCAACCGCCGTCTGGATCAACCCGCCAGTCCAAAAGCTGGAATTGAAGGGTGACATTCGAGCTTAAATTCCGATACCGGCTGTCTCAAAGTCGTTGACACATTCCGTGTCGCCGACATGCCGCAAACTCGGCTCGCCGAACTGCTGCCCTGGAACTGGCGCGCCGCCGAACAAACGCAAAAAGCCGCCTGACCGCGGTCTTCGTCGGAGGCTTACTCATCGACGGCGTTCAGACGCTGAGGTGAGTTGCGATGCGGGCAGTAGCATCGGACTCGCAGAAGCTGCCCTCCCCAACGATGCACCCACGATCCATCAGTCCGAAGCGCGTCGCTAACCGCGCCGCAAAGGCGACGTTCTGCTCGATCACCAGCAGCGTTGTGTTGCGCGCTTGATGGTCCCTCACGAGCACGTCGCGCACGCGGTTGACCGTAAGGGGCTGCAAGCCCTCGGTAACCTCATCGAGGAGCACCAGGCGCGGCTCCGGGAGCAAGACCCGCGCGACCTTGACCATGGCCTGCTCGCCGCCGCTGAGCGTGCCGGCCTTCTGTCTCAGGCGGTCGCCAATAAACGGAAACATTTCGACTACTCGGTCTCGACCGCAGTTGAACGCGTGCCGTGTCAGCCCGAGGCATCCGAGACGCAGGTTCTCGCTAACGGTCAAGTCCTGGAAGAATGCATTCTCCTGGGGCGCGCAGCCGACGCCCAAGGCGGCGATCTGGTAGGGAGCCCAGGCACTGACATCCTGGCCGAAGATGTTCACCGAGCCTGCGGTCGGGTTAATAACGCCGAGCAGCGTCAGGAAGAAAGTCGTCTTGCCGGCACCGTTCTTGCCCATCAGAGCATAAATATCGCCCGGAGCGAGCGCGACGCTGACGCTGGTCAGCACCTCGCTCTCGCCATAGCCCGCGTGGAGGTCGCGGCAGTCTAGCACCGCAGTCATGCTACGCTCCCCGCCGGAAGATGGCCGAGATAGGCCTCGCGCACCAGTTTGGACTCCGAAATCTCCGCCACTGTCCCATCGGCCAGCATCTTGCCGCCAACTAGGACCACGATGCGCGAACTGATCCGCTTGACGAAGTCGAAGTCGTGCTCGATCAGCACAACCGCGAGCCGCCCGCCCGCAATGAGGCGGAGTAGCAGGTCGCCCACGAGCGCGCGTTCGGCCGTCGAGAGGCCGGCGGTGGGCTCGTCGAGGATCAGCACGCGCGGCTCGAGCGCGAGCACCATAGCGAGTTCGAGCGCCTGACGCTGGCCGTGGCTGATGTCCCGCGCCGGAACATGCCACACCGTCCGCAATCCGAGCGCGGCTACCACCTCGGCGGCTTCCGGTGATAGCACGAGCGCGGGGTCGCGCCTCCACAGACTGGGCAGCCCGCCCTTCCAAGTCGCAAGCTTGAGCGACTCTCCGACCGTAAGGCTGCCGAACACGCTAGCCCCCTGGAACTTGCGACCGAGGCCGAGGTCCACGATGCGGTCGGGCGATCCGCGGCCGATGGAGCGCCCGCCCACCAGGATGCGCCCCGCGCTCCGCTCTGCTCCGTCCGACATGCATCGGACGAGCGACGTCTTGCCGGCGCCGTTCGGCCCCACGATGCTGACGAGCTCGCCGAGCCGGACCTCGAGGTCAACCTCCGACAGTGCCCTAAAGCTGCCGAAGTGCTTCGACACGCGCTGGATATCGAGAACGAGGGCCGGACCCTCGGCGCGTCGGACCACGGTCCCCAGCGTGTACGGAGGACGATCCTCCGACATCGCACCGGGCTGCCCGCTACCCGGGCGGTCGATGAAGCGCGCGCACCA
>JANLOU010000201.1:0-3052 GCA_031366735.1 Candidatus Eiseniibacteriota bacterium | reverse complement strand
CAACGGCGGGACCCCCGATACGGTCATCACCGCGCAGACCACCTCCACCTCGTTCATCGCCCAGGTCCCCCCATTGCTCCTCCCCAGCTCAGCGTTCCAACTCACGGGGGAGGTCAAGGTGTATCAAGGCGGGGAGGTGAGTAATTCGTTCAACATCAACTTCCTGGCGACCAGCACGGCCTCGGCCCCCGTTGTGCTCGGCTCTCCGATCCCACTCGGATTCCAACCGAGCGATGCCGCGATCGCCCCCGATGGGCTCTCGGCCATCGTGGTCGGCGCCAGCGCCATGGCCACTGTCGTGCTCGACCCGCTCTCGCCCGCAGCGCGCGTTCCCGTGTTGCGTCCCCTCGCGGGCGGAGCGCAGGTCGTCATCACACCCAATGGTCGCCGCGCCTATGTCACGCGTCCCAACTTCCAGGATGTCATCGAACTGGATGCCGACCCGGCCAGTGGCACCTATGGCACGCCGCGCGACACGGTCCTGCTCGGTGGCTCTCCCAATGGCATCGCGCTGTCGCAATCCGGGCTGGCCGCCTATGTGACGCTGCAGGACACCCAACAACTGGTGACGATCGATCTCGGCCCCACCAGCGTCACCCGCGGCAATGTGATTCGCTCGTACCCGCTGGGCGTCACGCCCAACGGTGGCATCGTGGTGGACCCGCTCGCCCAGCGCGCATGGCTCACCGTGGTGAACGGCCTGCGCAGCCTGGACTTGGGGAACGGCCAGATCGCCGCCAGCGCGACGGCCAGTTTTCCCGGAGGGTCCAGTGCAGCAGCACTCCCCTTCAACCGTGGCTTTGTCTATAGCTCGGCGGGTGCACAGCTCTTCTTCGAGACCCTTCGGGGACCCGGGAGTCCGACGACAGTCGCCACCAGCACCATCGGGGGACGCACGGCGGACATCGCGGCCGTGCCATTGCAGCTCTCGCTCCTGGTCGCGAATGCAGACCTGAACCGGATGCAGGTGGTGTCCCTAGACACTACGAGTGCGTTGTATCGCACGGCGGTCGCCGATGGCACCACCGGCCTCACGCCGGTGTCGGTGAGTGTGTCGGCGCTCGGCACGCTCGCCATCACGGCCAATGCCGGGGATCGCACGCTCAGTGTGTTCAGCCTGGGAGGCGCCTCGCCGGAGATCGTGGCCGTCGTGCCCGCGATCGCGCGCCCCGGGGACCGGGTCGCGACTTATACGAACAATGACTACTTCAGCACCGGCTCGCGCGTGACGGTCGCCGGCATCTCGCTGGACCTGGATGAGGCGCTCACGGCTGTTGGAGGCTCGTTCGTCATGCCTGCGAGTCCTGCCCGTGACGCCACGGTCGCGCTGATTTCGCCGGGCGGAAGCACCGTCAGCTTGACGGGCCCGATCCGCATCGTGCCGGCGACGCGTACGACCACGCTACGCCCTGCGAACTCCATCGACATCATCAACGAACTGCCGTGCGTTGGACCCCAGACGGCGGAGCTGCTGCGTGTCTCGCCTGACGGCAAGCAGCTCGCGGTGCTCATCAACGCGCCCCAATGCGAGAGCCGTGTGGCGTTCTACGACATCACCGATGACGGGCCACGCGGATTCGCGGTGAAGGACACCAGTATCCTCGGCGCCAGCTTCGCGAGGGTGAACGACATCCAGTTCTCAGCCAACAGCAAGGGGCTGGTGCTCTCGACCTCGGACCAACTCCTGAAGTTCTTCGACACGGATCGCACCAGCCCCACCTATTCCTCGTTCATCGCTTCGACGGCGTTCTCAACCGCGAAGGTACCTTTCGGAGTGGGCAGTAACCCGTTGGGCGGCCGCTTCTATGTCTCCAACACATTCTCGGGCGGCGCTGTCAGCGTCTACGATCAGGAAACCCTGACCCTGACGAATACTTTCGTCGTGGGTGGTTCGACCTATGCCATGGCGTTCGCGCCGGATGGCCGTTACATGGCGATGGGTGGGGCGGGGGTTGTCTACTTCTTCGACACCAACACCTACACGCTCCTGCCGACCAGCGCCCCCCACAGTGGCAATGTCACGCAACTTGCGTTCACCACCGATGGCCGGCGCGTGGTCGCGGTATTCGGTTCATCGAACACGATCGGGGTCTTCAACATGGACCCCAGTTCGGGCGCGATCGGTGCCCAGACCTACTACGGCCTGCCCACCGGGATGGTCAATGCGCCCCGTTCCATCTGCGCGGGCGGCGATGGCCATTCGGTCCTCATGTTGGACGGACAGCGCGTCTGGCTCGTGGACCTCGCGACCGGCGCGTCGGCCACCGCAGCGATCGATCTGCCATTCGTGCCGGGCGCGATCGGGAACTCGCGCGACGGCCGAAGCGTGTGGGTCAGTGAGAACACGCTCACGGGATCGCCCTCCGCCCCGTGGCCTGCTCCAAGACTGCACCGCTATCAACTGAGCGATGCCACCGCGATGTCCCTGTTGGCGGGCAGTGCCCAGGGCGCAGCTCCGGGCGCCACGCTGCCCACGCCGATCCGGGTGCGGCTCGTCGATGTGAACGGGCAGCCCGAACCTGGCGTCCAGGTGCACTTCTCGTTGGCCGATGCGACGCAAGGGTCGCTCGACTTCCGCAGCGGCGCCACCGAGCGCTTGAAGCTCACCGACACCAATGGCGAGGCGTCCGTGACTTGGACGCTTTCCAGCAGGAGCGTGGCGAACCCCCAGCTCGCGATCAACGCTCCCATCCTGGGCACGGCGCCGATCGTGGTCGACGCTGTTGCGACACTCGATAACGCGGCCATCCCTCCGGTGGTCACCGACCTCGGGCCGTCGAACGGAGCGAGCGGAATCAATACGAGTACCGAGTTGGTCGTGCGATTCAACCAGCCGATGAACCCGGCTTCGGTGACCCAGGCGCTCAGCCTCACCGCGAACGGCTCGGCTCGGGCGGGCACGATCCGCTTGGAGCAGGGCGGGCGTGATGTGTTCTTCCGTCCCAGCAGCGCGTTGCCCTTCGACACCGAATGCGTCCTCAGCGTTACTGCGGGTGCCTTGGACACCGATGGCCAGGCGCTCGCGGTGGGTGCCACTTCAACCTTCCGCACC
>JANLOU010000190.1:0-2590 GCA_031366735.1 Candidatus Eiseniibacteriota bacterium | reverse complement strand
GATCGAGCGCCCCCGCAGCGCGAGGAGCCCGTGATACAGGAATCCGGTGGCGAAAGCCTGCGCTGCGAAATCCACGGTGGCTGCGCGCGAATAGAACTGACCGAGCGGCAGGAGCAGGTAGGCGAAAGTCGTGAACCGTGCAGTCGTCTCGTCGGCGATTTCGCGCACCAGTTGGTGCAGCCACACGAGCGACAAGGTGAAGAAACAGAGCGCGACGACACGATCCCACATCGGGTCGAACCCGAACGCGCGGTGCAACAACGCAGCGAGCGCTTCGGGCAGCGGAAACTCATAGATCATGTGCCGGTGGGCGCCGAGCCAACCCACTGAGGGGTGCAGGAGGTCGATCCCATGCCGGGCGAACTCCCGCGAGCCGGTCACGGTATCGCATTGCCGCCACGAGTTCGGATCGTCGAGCGGGCCAGCCAGATGCACGATCCGGAGCAGCATCAGCAGCAGCACGAGGGCGAGGAATGCCCAAGTCGCTGTCGAAGCAGCGCGTCGCGAGTCGAGCATCGAGCGCAAGTCGGGTCTCCGTTCAGGGGTCTGACAGACGGCGCGGACATCGGAATGCCAACCCCACGACCAACGAAATCCGTACGACCTTGAGGAATGCTACAGGAGCACTGGTGCAATCGGCGGCACAGCTCTGGGTTGCGGCGACTGGCTGGCCCAGCCTAGACTCCGGACACCTTAACGCAATCCGAGTCTGCCGCTGCCCACCCGTCCGCAAGGGTGACGGCTGTCCCCATACCGCGCCTCGGGCGCCCCCCTCCCATGCCCAAGCACGCTGCCATCATCGGTGGTGGGATCTCGGGATTGGCCGCTGCCTTGGCCATCTCGGATCTCGGCCATCAGGTCACACTCTTCGAGGGCGACGACGACCTCGGGGGGCTGGGGACGACTTTCCCATGGCGCGATACCCATCTCGAGAAGTTCTACCATTGCGTACTGCCCGACGATCTCGCCTTGATGAAGCGGATCCAGGCGCTGGGTCTGGATTCCTCCATGCTCTGGCGCGAGACTGCAATGGGGTTCATGTACCAGAATCGCATCTGGCCCATGAACACGGCCAAGGACATCCTCACATTCGGCCCCCTCACGCTGCTCGAACGGCTGCGGATGGGGCTGATGGGCGTGCGCGCCCGCCTGAACGGCCTCTCGCCCCGCCTGGATGACATCACCGCGGAGCAGTGGATCCGCGGTATGGTGGGTGATCGCTGCTTCGAAGTGCTGTGGAAGCCCCTGCTGGCAGCCAAGATCGGCGACCACTACCCGGCGCTTCCGGCACTCTGGCTCTCGAGCCGTATGAACCGCGAGAAGAGCACCGGGCCGGAGCGCAAGGGCTGCCTCAGCGGCGGCTACCGTGCGCTCATCGATGCTTTCGCGACACGCTTGCGAGAGCGCGGCGCGCAGATCCGTCTGGGGACACGCATCGGTGCGATCGAGTCCGAGGCCGATCGCATGGTGGTGTCGATCGAGGGCGGAGCGCGCGAATCGTTCGACTATGTGGTGTGCACATCGCCGTTGACCGCGTTCCAGAGGATGACTCGTTCGCTCGCTCTGCCCGGCGGCTTGGCGGACTTGAAGCTCGACTATCAGGGCGTCGTGAGCGCGGTGTTCCTCACCGAGAAGCCCCTCACGCACTACTACTGGATGCCGTGGGTGGACTCGGGCGCGACTTCGCAAGGGGTGATCGAGATGAGCAATCTGGTCCCGCTCACGAGGTCGCACGGTCTGCATGTGAACTATCTGGTGAACTACACGCACCGGGACAGCGAACTGTTCCAGTTGCCGGACGAGCAACTCGTGGCGCTCTATCGGCAGGACATGGAGCGCCTGTTCCCCGAAGTGGCCAAGGGCATTGTCGAGACGCATGTTTTCCGCGCCCCGTTCGTCGAGCCGATCTGGACCACGGGCTACAGCCAGCGCCGACCCCCCACGAGCGTGCTGCCGGGCAAACTCTATCTGGCCTGCACGGCGCAGGTCTATCCGCGCGTGAACTCGTGGAACTCCTGTTGCGATGTGGTCGACGGCATGATGCAACAGATCGTCGCCGAGACCGCTGCGTCCGTGCCAGAGGCCGCCCGATGATCTGGGTCATCTTCCCGGCGTGGAATGAAGAGCGGGTCATCCGTCCCACGCTGCTCGCGCTGTGGCAGGCCTACCGGGGCTCGGACGAACCCTACACCGCGATCCTCGTGAACGACGGTTCGACCGACCGCACGATCGACGAGGCACAGGGTGCGGTGGCCGACAGCGGCGGCGAGTTGAAACTCCAGATTCTCACCCATGAGGTCAACAAGGGACTCGGGGCCGGACTGCGCACGGGGATCTATTGGGTGCTCGACCATGCGCATGAGGACGACATCCTGGTCACGCTCGACGCCGACAACACCCATCCCCCCGCACTCATCCCCGAGCTCGTGCGCCGCGTGCGAGCCGGCGCGGACCTCGCGATCGCCTCGCGATACCGGGCCGGCGCGGAAGTCCACGGCGTGCCGGGCTACCGTCGCGCCCTCTCCGATGTGGCGAGTGTGCTGTTCACCTCGATCTACCCCATCCCCGGCGTGCGCGACTACACCTGTTG
>JANLOU010000106.1:0-2621 GCA_031366735.1 Candidatus Eiseniibacteriota bacterium | reverse complement strand
CGAAACTGAACTTCACATCGTCGCTCGTGATCGGATGGCCATCCGAGAACGCGGCGCCACGCCGAAGGTGGAAGGTGGTCGTGAGCCCGTCGGGAGTGGTCTCCCACGACTTCGCCAGCACTCCAATGTCGTCCTGAGTGACATAGTCGATATCCGTGAGCGCGCAGAAGAGCCGCTGGGTGATATCCGTCGTGGAAGTCTCGTTGCCCATGATGGCGTTGAATGTCTTCGGCCCCGCGGTTGCCCCGAACACGAATCGCCCACCATACACGCCGGGCTCGATCATCTTGGTCAACATGGTGTCGATGGGAAGCGGCAGCTTGTCCACATAGGCGCCGTCCCGCTTGGCGCCGGCCGAGCACCCACCCAACAGAGCCAATGCAACGAACAGCGGAATCGAGCGAGCCATGAAACCGTTCAGGTGCCGCATGATCGGGTTCCTCCTGTCGGACACACTCTTGTGAGGTCGCAAGCGCGGCGCAGTATAAGGAGCACGGCGGAGCACAGGCAATGCGGGGGCGCCGCGGGCAGCGATTCTGCCGATCGAGCCTCAGGCATTCGGGCGCACTCCCAGTTCGAGGGCGCCATCCTCCCCTGCGACTCGGCGGGCTTCGGGGAGCAACTCCGCGAGCACTTGCCCGAGGCGAGCCAACGGGGGCCGGATACCCAACCACGGAGCCGCTGTCGCGCATGCGTTGGCGAGCTCGGCGCGGGAGCCAGCACGAACGGCCGGAGCGAGTGCCAGCCACTGCGATAGCTCAAGGTGGGAATCCCCGAGCAGCAGACTTCCCTGTTGAAGCAGGCCGCTGCCGATCTGGCGTTGGGCGATCCCCGCGAACTTCCGGCCCGCGATGGTCAGCTCATGGCGCGCGGTGGAGGCGAAACATGGGGAGGCCGCCCCGGAAGCGGCGCGCGGCGAGCCCGGTCCCCGCGCGGAACCGCTGGAGAGTTCCACCGGAACGCCCAGGGCCGTCATCGCGCGCGCCAGGAGTGCGCAGGTGCGGGCATAGGCCCGGTTGGCGTCGGCTGCCCAATGGTCGGCGCGGAGCCCGGTTGCGAGCGAGAAGGTCCATTCCTCATCGTGGAGGATGGCGCGCCCGCCGGTTGGGCGGACCGCCCACTCAATGCCTGCGGCTGACAGGGCGGCCAGGTCGAGTTCGCGCGCAGGATCCTGACTTCTGCCCAAGGTGATGCCGCGCGGCGCGAAGGCGAAGAGGCGCAGGACCGGCTCGAGGCGCCGCTGCGAGACCACGGATTCGAGCAGTGCTGCGTCGCGCCGCATGTTCTCGCGCGGGCCATGGCCACCATCGAGCCACAGGATCATCGAGGCCTGTGCGAAACCCCCGGCTGCGTGACGCCGGGGGTCGCAATCGGTGCGAGGGTCGGCCTCACACCCATCACTTCATGCCGAGCCAGTCCTCGAGCAGGAACTGGAATCGACCAATGAGTAGCGAGACGCGGGACATGACCGTGTAACCATAGCCGGCACCGAAGCTGACCATCAGGAAGTACACGCCGATCCGTGAGGCCACCCCGAGTGCTCCCTTGTGTTCGCGGCTGAAGAAGAAGAACAGCAGCGAAGTCACAAGCCCGATGGTGAAGATGATGGCACTGATCGAACTCCCCAGGTCACCCGCGATCCAGAGCGGTTGCAGGCTCGCCTGGACCTGCGCGACCAGATCGCCCTGGGCGAAGCCAGTGGTCTTGAGCCCTGCGTACACACCGATGATGATGGCCAACGACCACCGGGAGATCCAATCAATGCGGCTGATGAGGCGCGTGAACAACAGCAGCCCGAGTATACCGGGGATGATGAGCCACCCGCGATAGTCCCCTTGTTGGGCCGCGAAGGCCCCGCCCTCCATGACCACCTTCTGTCCGTTCGCCGGGTCGACCCGGGTGAACGCCTTCATGAGCGGGTCGTAGAGATTGGGGATGATGACCGTCCAGTAGTTCAGCACGATGTAGTAGCCCGCCGAGACCCCGACAAAGAGGTGTTCAGCGAACTTGTAGAACGGATTGTCCTTGTACAGGAAAGAGAAGATGAAAAGCGTGAACAGCGCCGCCACCCACACGCCCAGATCATGGGTCACATTCATGCGCGGCTCCCTCCCCGCTTGGTCCACTGGACCAGGTTCCCCATCAGGATGCAGATCGCCACGAACACATGCGCGAGCGACTGCGCGTCCATGCCCTTGGTGGCGGAACCCTTCTCGTGGCGGAGTGTCTCGTATTCCGCCGCACCTGCCATCCCACCCAGCAACCCGCGCACCTGCCCGGATTGCAGGTAGGGGTAGTACTCCGGCGCACTCACCGCGGTGCAGCCGCTCACCATGGGAAGATGGAAACGCGAGTTGACCTGCTGCACCCACTCCTTGGTGCCGGGGTAGCCCGCCGAGATATTGACGAGCAGCGGGAAACTGCTGTAGTCACGAACTTGCTGCATGATCGGCATGGACCTGGTGTCGTGGCCGCGGTTGTCGCGCGGGAAAGCGTTGGTGATTCCCTGCCCCATGAGCACCATGACCGCTTCGTTGCCGGCCTTGTAGCCGAGGAACACGTAGTCCGTGCCGTCCACGAGCGTCACGCCTTTGGCGGTGTACTCCGCAATGACTTCGGCG
>JANLOU010000209.1:0-5850 GCA_031366735.1 Candidatus Eiseniibacteriota bacterium | reverse complement strand
GTGCTCCGTGCCGATGTAGTCATGTTGGAGGCGAGCCGCCTCCTCACGCGCCAGGTAGATCACTTTGCGGACCCGCTCGGTGAATTTGTCGTGCATGGGTTCAGTCTGCCGCGGCCCGAACGGGGTCGCGACATCCTCCTTTCCTATCCTTGGGAATCCAGCGTCGGGCCGTGATTGGCAGCAGCGAGCCGCTCACGCACGAGTTCGGCGCGGTAGACATTCCGTTCCGCTGGCGACAACTCGCGACCAGCGGCCATCTGTAGATTCGCGGGCTGCGTCAGGACGAGCAGCTCGTTCAGCGTGCGCAACGGGCACAACCCGGTGAGGTTCATGGCCACACCGAGACGGACCGCCGAGCAAAGATTGATGACTTCCTTGGCATGGATCGAACGGCAGTAGCGCAGTGTGCCATAGGCCCGCCACACTTTGTCCTCAAGCTGGACACGGGCGTCGCGCAGCATCCGTTCGCGGGCACGCTCCTCGGTTTCGATGATCTGGCGCGTCACGCGTTCCAAGCTTTCGATCGAATCGCGCTCACTACGCCCCAGCGTCGTCTGATTCGAGATCTGGAACAAGTTGCCCATGATCTCGCTGTGCTCCCCGTACAGCCCGCGCACATTGAGTCCCACCTGCATGATGCTCTTGAGGACCCGTTGGATCTCCTCGAGCAACACGAGCGCGGGAAGGTGGATGAGCACCGAGGCCCGCAGACCGGTGCCGGCATTGGTCGGGCACGAAGTGAGGTAGCCGATCTCCTCGGAGAATGCGAAGTCGAGCGACTGATCGAGTTCATCGTCGGCTCCATCCGCCAGTGCCCAGCACTCGCCCAGCTGGAACCCCGGGGTCATCACCTGGAGTCGCAGATGGTCCTCCTCGTTGATCATCAGCGAAAGCCGCTCATCCGGCGCAATCAGAATGCCGCGCGGGCGCGCCCCATCGCCAAGCTCGTGCGAGACGAGGTGGCGCTCCACCAGCACCTGCCGCTGATCCGAAGTGCATTCCGGCATGCGCAGCAGCAGACTGGCGCGGAATGCGCTCGACTCCTGCGCCGCAGCAGAGACGCTGGCGAGCACACCTTGAAGCTGCTCGTCACGCGCGCGGTGGGTGAATGGCACCTCGCGCAGATTGCGCGCGAGGCGGATGCGTGTGGACAGGACCATCTCGGCGTGGGGACCCTCGCCCTGCAACCACGGACTCGTGCGCGCGAACAGTTCCTGGAAGTCGCGGGGCGCGGGGCTCAAGAGGCGCTCCCAGATGCGTCACTCGTCGTCGCAGGTTCGGCTTCGACTCGCCGGATCTCGTCCCGCAGGGTCGCGGCAGTTTCGAAGTCCTCACGCTCGACCGCGCGACGCAGGTCATCATGCAAGCGCTGGATGCGACGCGATCGGGTCACTCCCACCTTGCCGTGCGAGGGCGACTTGCCCCGGTGCCGCGTATCGCCGTGGATGCGACGCAGCAAGGGACGCAGTTGGAACTGGAATGCGGCGTAGCACTCCGAGCATCCCAAGCGGCCGGTCTCCTTGAACTGCGAGTACAGCAAGCCGCAGCGCGGGCACTGGACATGCCCGACGCGTTCCTCGTCAGTCTGTGTCATGGCGTCCACCATCCCCGCCAACAGATCGGCGATCTCGAACTTGTGCTGCTGGGCCGAGGCCTGCATCCCCTTCTCCTCAGCGCAGCGTTCGCACACGTGGATCTCCGACATCTGATTGTCGTGGATCTCTGTGAAATGGACGCTTGCAGGATTCTTGCCGCAGATCTGGCAGAGCATGCCTTCCCTCAGCGTGACGCCGGCGTAAGCCGGCCACCCTCCAGCAGCATCACTCGGTCCGCCAACGACGCCAGCCTATCATCGTGCGTGACGAGCACCACTGTATGATGCTCGTCGCGTGTCAAAGACGCCAAGAGCTCGTGAAGTCCTGCCGCCGTCGCCACATCGAGGTTCCCGGACGGCTCATCGGCCAGCACGAGTTCTGGCCGCGGGGCCAACGCTCGGGCAACCGCGACGCGTTGCGCCTCGCCACCCGAGAGCTCGGAAGGGCGATGTTCGGCACGATCCATCAGGCCCACGGCGCGCAGCAGCTCCCGGGCGCGCACGCGCGCCTCCTCCTGCGAGCGGCCGGCGATGAGCATCGGCATCATGATGTTCTCCTCGGCCGTGAACTCCGGCAAGAGATGATGGGACTGGAAGACGAACCCGAGCCGTTCGCAGCGCAGCCGGCAGCGTGCGCTCTCCAGCATGGTTTCGACCACAAGGCCGCCAATCTGCAGGGTTCCCGCATCCGGGCGGTCGAGCGCGCCCAGCAAGTTGAGGAGCGTGCTCTTGCCCGAACCCGATACGCCCATGATGGCGACGAGCTCGCCGCGCCGCACCTGGAGATCGACCCCATCCAACACCCGCAACTCGCCCCCGGGCCCGCTGTAGGATTTGCGGAGCCCCGTTGCGATCAAGGCGTATGGCATCGCGGTTTCTTCTGTCACACCAGTCACTTGCGGCCCTCACTTCGCATTGGACTTCAGCCTTGGCGCCGGATGGCATCGATCGGGTCGAGTCGCGCTGCCTGCCAGGCCGGGTACCACGCGGCCAGCAGACACAGCACGAACGCCGAGACGATCACGAGCGCGAAGTCCCCTGCTTCCGGACGGACGGGCAGGCGTTCGATGAAATACACATCCCCGGGGAGTTGGATGAAGGGGAAGCGTTGCAGGACGGCGATCAGTGCCGCTCCGAGCAACGCACCCAACAGTGTGCCGATGCCCCCGATCAGCATGCCCTCCAGCAGGAAGATGCGCAGGATCGTCGAGGGGGCCGCGCCCAGCGTCTTGAGCACGCCGATGTCGCGGCGTTTCTCCAGGACCACCATGAACAGCGTGCTCACGATATTGAACGCCGCGACCAACACGATGAGGCCCAGGATCAGGAACATGACGGTCTTCTCGAGCTTCATCCAAGTGAAGAGATTGTGGTTGAGCGCGATCCAGTCGTTGGCGCGCAACCCTTTCACATCGGCCACCGCCAGCAAGTGCTGGCCCGCCGCCGGAGCGTCGAACATGTTCGCCAGCTTGATCTCGATACCGGTCACTTGCGAACCCAGGTCGAAGAACTCCTGGGAAGCCGCGATACTGGTGAATCCGAAACTCGAATCATAGGTGTACAGTCCCGAGGTGAACACCCCGACCAGGCGGAACGGGCGCAACTTGGGCGCGTAGCCGAATGCCGAGCCGCCGTCGCTCTTGAGGGTCGCCAACAGGACGCGGTCCCCGACGCGCGCGGACAACCGCGCCGCGAGTTCGGATCCCAGCACAATGCCGGGTTCGCCCGAGAGGGTGACCCGGGGGATGGAATCCAGCGCCGGAGTGATGTTGCTTCCGATCGTGGTCACCGCGCGCTCGTGCCGCAGGTCCACACCCTTCACCACAAGCCCCTCGGACAGGCCGTCGTGGAACACCATCCCCTTGGCGTATGTGAATGGCGATGCTCCCAGCACGCCTGGCTCCTGCGCCAGTCGCGCCGCCAGGCCGTCACCGTCAGCCACTCCCGAAGTGGTCTCGCCCAGTAGGATCACATGCGCATCCGTGCCAGCGATGCGCGTCTGGATCTCATTCTCGAAGCCATTCATCACCGCGAGCACGGTCAACAACGCGGTGACGCCCACGGCGACCCCCGCGACCGAGATCCCAGTCAACAGCGTGATGAATCCACTCCTGGGTCTGCGACGCAGGTAGCGTGCAGCGATCCACAAAGGTAGGTTCACCGCGGGCCCGTCTCCTCCCCGGCGGTTTCCTCGGCGGGCGCGTCGACATCGTCCTCGACCGGGCGTCCCTCCTCGGGGCGCAGGGTCGGGAACAGGATCACATCTCGGATCGAACGCTGGTCGGTGGCGAGCATGACCAGACGGTCGATGCCGATTCCCACACCGCCCGTGGGCGGCATCCCGTACTCCAGGGCCCTCAGGTAGTCCTCATCAAGCGGCTGAGCCTCTTCGTCGCCGCCTGCCTTGGCACTCATCTGCGCCTCGAACGCAGCGCGCTGCGCGTCGGGATCGTTCTGCTCGCTGAACGAGTTGGCCAACTCCATCCCCGCTGCGAACAACTCGAACCGCTCGACCACTTTGGGGTTCGTGCGCGAAATGCGCGCCAGCGGCGAGGTGGCCACCGGAAAATCCACGAGGAATGTCGCGTCCTGAAGCTCGGGCTGCACGAGGGCGCTGAACAGCTCGTCCAGCATCCCGCCCGCTCCGCTGCCGTCCCGCGCGCGCAGGTGGCGCGCCTCACACAAGCGACGCAACTGGGACTCTTCCAGATCGTGCACGCTCTCGCCGACCTTCTCGCTGACGGAATCCAGCATGGAGACCCGCTTCCACGGCCGCGAGAAATCGAGCGTACGCCCTTGGTGCGGAATCTTGAGCGTGCCACAAGCGCGCTCGAGCACATCGCACACCAGCGCTTCAGTCATGTCCATCATGTCGTGCACATCCGCAAAGGCCTGATAGTACTCCAGCAGCGTGAACTCGGGATTATGCGAACGGTCCATGCCCTCGTTGCGGAAGTCCCGCGCGAACTCGTAGACGCGATCGAGTCCACCCACGACCAGGCGTTTCAGGTACAACTCGTTCGAAACACGCAGATACAGGTCGAAATCGAGTGCGTTGTGATGCGTCACGAACGGGCGGGCGAACGCCCCTCCGTACAGCGGCTGCAGCACCGGGGTTTCGACCTCGAGGTACTCGCGCTCGTCCAGAAATCGGCGGATCGCACTGATGATGCGTCCGCGCCGGCGGAACACCTCCCGCACCTCGAGGTTGACGAACAGGTCAGCATAGCGCTGGCGAAAGCGCGTCTCTGGGTCGGTCAGCCCGTGCCACTTCTCGGGCAGAGGCCGGATCGACTTGGCCAGCAGTTCGACTGTGTCCGCCCGCACGGTGATCTCACCCGTGCGGGTACGGAAGAGCGCGCCTTCGATTCCGACCCAATCTCCCACCTGCGCCAGCTCGAAGCGCTGGTAGTGCTCGCCCATGAGATCACTCTTGGCGTACACCTGTATGCGCCCCGTACGGTCGAGCACATGCGCGAATCCGGCTTTACCTTGGCCCCGCTTGGTCATGATGCGACCCGCGATCCGCACCCGGTCGCTGTACTCCGTGGTGACCGCGTCTCCACGCGCGAGCAGGTCTGCAGCGTGGTGGGTGACTTCGTAGCGGTAAGCGTACGGCTCGATTCCGAGCGCACGCCATTCCTGGATGCGAGCCCGTCGTTGGGCCATGAGGTGCGCGAGCGACATGGGGCGTCCCGAGACAGGGTGGGGATCGCGGCGCGACCCTCGCGCCACGGTGACGACGGACATTAGGGAGCAGCGCGCGAGCCTGTCAATCGCGCCGACGCAGTTCCGACGCGCCCGCTCGGCGAGTCAGCGTCCCGCCCCGGCCCCTGAACCTGTACGCCGCATGTGTTCGAGCGACATCTTGCTCGCATCCGGGTCGATCGCCACGGGGTAATTCCCCGTGAAGCAGGCTCGGCAATAGCGCTCGGGTTCCCGCTCGCACGACAGCAAGCCCTCGAGCGACAGGTAACCCAACGAATCCACGCCCAGGAACTCGCGGATCTCCTCGACGGTCTTGAGCGCGCCGATCAACTCGCGCCGGCTCGGAGTGTCGATGCCATAGAAGCAGGGGTGCGTGACCGGAGGAGAGCCCACCCGGAAATGCACTTCGCTCGCGCCGGCCCTGCGCAGCAGGTGCACCAGCTTGCGACTGGTCGTGCCCCGCACGATCGAGTCGTCGACGACCACCACACGCTTGCCGTCCAGCACTTCACGCACGGGGTTGAACTTCACCCGCACCCCGAAGTCCC
>JANLOU010000012.1:0-1960 GCA_031366735.1 Candidatus Eiseniibacteriota bacterium | reverse complement strand
GCAATCGCCCCCACGCACCCCCCACGCTGCGCGCGATCGCGCCGAGATCGAGCGTCCGCTCGGGGTGGGGCATGATGGCCAGGACATTGCCCGCAGCGTTACATACCGCGGCACCCGCGGACTCGGCGCCATTGGGATTAGCCGGGAACTCGAGGGCGTCCACACCCTCGGCCGTGCAGTAACGCAATGGGACCTGCCCGGATCGAACCAGCGCTGCCACGAAACCGCGTTTCGCCGAGGTGAGCCGACCCTCCCCGTGGGCGATCGGCAGCGGCAGGACGCTCCCGGGTTCCAGATGGCGGGTGAAAAGACAGTGGGACGCCTCGACACGGCAGTACACCCAACGCGTGTAGTAGCCACCTCGTTGCGGCATACGATTGCGCGCGAGTGCGAGCGAGACACGACCGTCGCCGGGAACGAGCCCTGCCTCGACCAGCACCTGCGCGCCATTGCAGATCCCGATGATCGGGCGGCCCGCGGCCGCCCCTTCGGCGAGTACTTCGACGAGCGGGTCCTTGGCAGCCAACACACCTGCGCGCACGCGATCCTGATACGACCACCCGCCTGGCAACAGGTAGGCGTCGAAGGCGCGCAGTTCCGCCGCCGGTCGCGTCCAGCGGAAGACCTCTGCCGTGAGCCCCACCCTCGCCAGCGCGCGCACCGACTCGACTTCACAGTTGACGCCCGGGAACTGGACCACCGCCACGCGCGCGCTCATACGCCTTCCTCGTTCCAACTCCGGCGCAATGCCGAGTCCGATGCATCGCTCAGCTCCGCACGCGTCCACATCACGGCGGGTCCTCCCGGCATCAGGATCCGAAGGCCCGGGTGGGCGGTCACCGTGCCGATCGGCCAGGTGGTGAGCCCGAGCTCGCGCGCAGCTTGCGAGAATCGCGGAAGGCGTTCGAACCCGACCTCGAAGACCAGCCCCGGGCGTTCGCAGAACAGCGCCACAGCGGAATCCACACCGAGCGCATCGACACTCACTTCCAGCCCGACACCGTTCTCGACGGGCGCCGCGAGCAGCATCTCGACGAGCGTGAGAGCGAGTCCACCGTCGGCGACATGATGTGCTGCCAGTGCCCAACGCTGCTCGGACACTTCGACCGCGAAGCGTTGCAACGCGGCCTCTCGTGTCAGGTCCAGCGGGGCCGGTGGGAAGTCCCGCTCGCGCAGGATCTCGCGTTGGTAGGTCGACCCTTCGAGCCCCTCGCGCGGTTCGCCGACCAGCACGAGTACATGGCCGGGGGCGTGCAGGGCTTGGCCGAGCGCAGCGCTCACATCCCGAATCACTCCGGCGCACATGACGATCGGCGCTGGCGGAATGGCCTGATCTCCGACTTGATTATAGAGCGAGACATTGCCACTCACGAAGGGAAGTGGGTGGCCGGGACTCGCCAGCCCGCCCAGGGCGTGCGCCGCGCGCGACAACCCTTCGACGGTCGCCTCGAGATCACCCATCACGAACAAGTCTTCGGGGTGACCGAAGTTGAGGCAGTCCGTCAGCGCCCAGGGCCGAGCGCCCACCGCTGCGACCCCGCGTGACGCCTTTGCCACGGCGTGCTCAGCGCCTCGGCCAGGGTCCGCCGCGCACCAGAACGGATTGCCCCCCACTGCGAATGCGATGCCGGTCGGACGGTCGGGGTGCACGCGGATGACACACGCATCCCCTTCACCGGGACGCAGCCATGTGCGGCCCTGGACCTCGCTGTCATAATGTCGATACAGGTACTCGCGCGAGCCGAGGTGCTCACTCTTGAGCAGGTCGAGCAACACCTTATGGATATCCGCGGCACGCCGGCGACCGCGCGTCGGCTGGGGACGCGGCCGCGGCGTACCGGGTCGCTCGACGCGCCGGCCGGCGGTGATCGCCTCGACCTGGCAATCCACCAGAGTCTCCCCTTGCCAAGTGACAAGATACCGCGGATCGTCCGTGGCCACACCGATTACCCGAGCGCCC
>JANLOU010000639.1:0-3004 GCA_031366735.1 Candidatus Eiseniibacteriota bacterium | reverse complement strand
AGTGCGGGAGCGATTTCCGCGCGTGGAGCCGATCGGGGAGAAGCTGGGCACGCTGCTCGTCCTCGAGGAATCCGGCCGGTACGAAGTGACCACATTCCGCCGCGAAGGGGAATACACCGACGCGCGGCACCCCGACCATGTGTGGTTCACGCGCGACCCGCTGGAGGACCTTGCACGCCGCGACCTGACGGTGAATGCGCTGGCCTATGACCCCACTGCGGGGGAGTTGCTGGACCCGCATGGGGGCGCGATGGATCTGGAATCGCGATGTCTGCGCGCGGTGGGGGATCCGGTCGCGCGTTTCCGTGAGGACGCGCTGCGACCCTTGCGCCTGGCTCGTTTCGCAGCTGTGCTCGGGATGACGCCCGAGCAGGGGACCCGGGCTGCGCTCGGTGCCGCGCGCGATCGCAGTCCGGGGCTCGCGGTCGAGCGCGTTCGGGTCGAGCTGGAGGGACTGTTGCAGGCGCCCCGACCCAGCGAAGGGTTGGAGTTGTTGCGCGAGGCCCGCCTGCTCGAACTCTGGCTTCCCGAACTCGTCGCTTGTTGGGGAGTCCCGCAGAACCGGCACCACGCGCACGGTGTCTATTTCCATAGCTTGTACTCCTGTGACGCAGCGCCGGCCAACAAGCCCGCGGTGCGCTGGGCGGCGTTGCTGCATGACCTCGGTAAACCTGCCACCTCAGAGATCCGGGGCGGGGATGTCACATTCTATCAGCATCAGTTCGTCGGAGCCGGATTGGCCGACACGCTGCTCGAGCGCCTCCGATTCTCGCATCGCGACCGCCTGCGCATCGTCCATCTCGTGCGCGAGCACATGTTCGACTATCGCCCCGAGTGGAGCGACGGCGCGGTGCGACGCTGGCTGCAACGAGTCGGGCTCGACAGTGTTGAGGATCTTTTCGACCTGCGACGCGCCGACAGCGTGGGCAACGGGCTCAAACCGGAATCTCCAAGCCACCTGGAAGAGTTCGCAGCGCGCATCGAGCGCATCCTCGCTGCTCGGGATGCGCTCTCGGTCGCGGACTTGGCGATCGATGGTCGCGATGTGATGCGGATTCTTGGCATCGCCCCCGGAGCCGAGGTCGGTAGGGCGCTGTCCGCGCTCCTGGAGCGGGTATTGGAACGGCCAAGCCTCAATACTCGAGCGTTGCTGGCCGCAGAGTTGCTCGACTCGAAGCCGCGCGGGGAACCCCCGCACGCTTGACAGTGCTCGAAGCTGCTCCTTATCCTGCGTCGCGCATTTTCGCGCCCCATCTCTCTCCCGATCGAGCCCGAGCATATGACCACCGACCCCACGATCCTGGAGCTGCAGCGCCCAGTCCGGAAGCAATTGGACCAGGTGCAGGACCAGCTCAAAGGCCTGTTCAAGACGCCCATCCCGATTCTCAACGAGGTGGGTGGGCATGTGCTGGCCTCGCGGGGCAAGAAGTTCCGCCCGACCATGCTCCTGCTGACCGCGAAGCTCCGGGGCCATCTGGGCCATGATGCCATCATCTGCGCCACTGTCGTCGAACTGGTGCATGCGGCAGCGCTCATCCACGACGACTCGGTCGACCGCAGCAACCTGCGTCGCGGCATGCCGACCGTGAATGGGCTCTGGACCGACGAGATGGCGATCATCATGGGCGACTACATGTACGCCCAGTCGATGGCGTTGTTGGTCGAACATCGCCTGACCGCCGCGATGGGGATTCTCGCGCGCGTCGTGTCCGAGATGTCGTGCGGTGAAGCGATGGAGTTCCAACACGCCTACGACCTCGATGTCGCGGAATCGGATTACGAGGAATTGATCCGGGCCAAGACCGGTTCACTCATCGGCGCAGCGACCGAGATCGGGGCGGGCTTGAACGGCGGGGGCAAGGACAAGAAGCGTCGCCTCGCCTATCGCGCTTTCGGCGAGAAGGTCGGCGTCGCATTCCAGATTGTCGATGACCTGTTCGACTACCTCAGCGACTCCGAGGTCGCCGGCAAACCGGTGGGCTATGATCTTGCCGAAGGCAAGGTCACGCTGCCGTTGATCGCAGCCCTGCGCCAAGCGGGCACGGCCGATCGCAAGAAGCTCCACGCGCTGGCCTCCCGCAAAAAATGGAGCAAAGGGCAGTGGGCGCAATTGTGCGCCCTCATCGAGTCGAGCGGTGGTTTCGACTACGCTCGTCGACGGGCACGACAGTTGGCCGACGAAGCGCGCAGCATCCTCGCATCGGAGCCGCGTAACGCGGCCCGCAAGGCGCTCGACGTCGCGGTCGACTACGCCATCCAGCGCGATCATTGATCGCGTTGTCTCTTTCAGTAGAAGGACCCGCCATGACTTCTGCGCGCACGCGCCCTGAGTCCACCGTCCCGACCATCGACCTCGTCAAGGTGGCTGCCGCCGCCGCCTATGCCAAAAAAGCCGAGGACATCGTTGGGCTCGATATGCGAAAGCTCGAGGGCGTGACGGACTTCTTCTTCATCTGCTCGGGCTCGAGTGAGCCGCAAGTCAAGGCGATCGCTGAGTTCATCGAGGACAAGCTTCGTGAACAAGGTCGTAAGCCGTGGCACACCGAAGGCTACGACAGCAAGCGTTGGATCCTGCTCGACTATGTCGACTTCGTCGTGCATGTATTCCATGAGAAGACCCGGGAGTACTACCTCTTGGAGCGTCTGTGGGGCGACGCGGGGAGAGTGGACCTTGGTGTGGGCTGAACTGCGCTCGGGACTCGAGGCGGCGCTCAAGGCGGCCGGACTGTGGAGTCCTGACCGACTGGCGCGCTTGGAGCTTGCCATCCCACGCGATCCTGCGCATGGCGATTGGACCACCAATGTCGCCATGACCATGGCGAAGGCAGCCGGTCAGCCGCCGCGCGCCATCGCACAGGCGCTTGCCGAGCATTTCCCCAAGGGCGGGTTGTTCGAATCCGTCGAGGTGGCCGGGCCCGGATTCCTCAATCTGCGCTATGGCGATGCCTTCCTCGCCGCCCTCCCGGCTCGGATCATGTCCGAGGGCGCTGCCTTCGGCCGATCC
>JANLOU010000626.1:0-3148 GCA_031366735.1 Candidatus Eiseniibacteriota bacterium | reverse complement strand
CCTTCGACCTCGCCGGCCGAAAGGTTGGCCGCCCCCTGGCTCTCCAACCGCAGGATGCCGGCTCGCATGAGGTGACGCTGAGCACGAAGGAATGGCCAGCCGGCTGCTACCTTCTCCGCCTAGCCGCCGGTGGCGTAGCCCACATGCGGAAAATCATCATCGTTCACTGAGGGTTAAAACGTGGCGGCGAGGCGGGGCGGCAGGCGGCTGACCGTGAAACCCTACGACGGCCCCACTCCTGATCGCGGTCCGCTCGGCGCCGCCCGAACTCGAAGTCGGTGACCGCGCGCTTGGGCGCGGACGCATACTCCCTCGGGCTCAACACCCTCGCCTCCGCGGCACGAAGCAGGCCCCTGAACTTCCGACGAATTCGCTCGCTCGGCGACTTTCTGTCCTTCTCCAGGTTCGCGATGGTGCCTTCATCCAAGCCCACGCGGGCGGCAAGCTGCTCCTGCGTCAGACCCAGTCGTCGCCGGACATCTCGCTGGGCACACCGTGCCGCATGAACAGTTCGTGCATCAGGGTCAGGTAGCCATGCAGGTCCTCAGTCGGCCGCAGGGTCAGGGCGAGGATTTCGCTTGTGGCATCGTCGATCGCCCCGAGCATTGTCCACAGCGGTCCGGTCGTGTCGAACCACTGGAACGGACTGCCATGGATCAGCACCATCGTGCCTCGTCGCCCATTGCGGTCGCGGCGACGGCGATGCTTCGAGCCCCGGCGGCGCCGCTTCGGCGGCAGCTTGCGCTCCTGGCGCATGCGCCGCACCGAGGCGGGACTCACCATCAGATTCCTGCGCTCGAGCAGGTCCGAGATGTGATGGGCGTTCAGCTTGACCACCCCGGTCAGTAGATCCACCAGCGTGGTGCGCACCTATTCCCAGAGCCTTCGTGGCGAGACCCGCCCGCGGTTACCGTGGACCACACCCTTGGCGCCGTCCTGCCGCCCCTCTCGTCGCACCCGTTTGAACTGGCTCCGGCTCAGTCCCAGATGGTCCGCACCTCCTGATTCGTCAGCTTCCCTTGCAGCGCGGCTTGGATCAGAACCAGCCGGTGGGCGTCGCGTGTTCCCATGAGGATCAGTTCCATGGGGGTGCATATTCGCTGACGTCCCACACACCCGACCCTCTGTGCTGTCCGCGGTGAGGAACGGTGTGCTAGGCTGACGCCCGTCGTTCGACTTCCGAGGGGGAAGGGAGCACAACGAGCATGTCCGTTACGACCGCCACATTGGCATCGCAAGCCGAGGCTGCAATCCGGCGACTCCGCGACATCGAAGGGGTGAGTGTCCGCGCCGAGGGCGAGGACATCCGAGAGATCCATGTGCTCACCAGTTCGGAGCGTCCGCCCAAGAACATCGTGCGGGACATCCAGACGGTGCTCAAGACACGACTGGGGGTCGGGATCGACCACCGCGTTGTCTCCGTGGCGCTGGCCCAGAAGGGCGAGGTTGAGGCTCGTGACTTCTCCATCCCACACGAGGAGCAGGGGGCGCCGATTGCGCCGAGAACACACGCGCTCGAACCCGAGCCCACGCCGGTCGCAACAGACGAGCGGATCCGCTTCGAAGGCGTGAACCTGTTCGTTTCCGGACCCCGCACGCAGGCCCAGGTCGAGTTGCGCTGGAAGGGTCTGCCTCGTATGGGCAATGCTTCCGGCTGGAGCACGCGCGATGAGTCCCATCGCCTGGTGGCCCAATCCACGGCCACGGCGGTGCAGGAGTTCCTCGCCGATCCTGTCGCCCTGGGAGTACTCGGGGTCGAGTTCGTCGAGACAGGAAGACACAAAGTGGTCGTGGTCACGCTCTCCATGCTCGTCCATCGGCACGAGAAGGTGCTGACGGGTTGTGCGGTGGTGGAGCAGGACACGCCGCAGTCGGTGGTGCTGGCGACCCTTTCCGCGCTCAACCGAGTGGTGGGCGGGATGCGAGTGAAAGAGCCCACTGAGTTCGTGCTGCGCGCCACTGCACATCCCTGAAGCATTCCCGTGCTCTCCGGCCATCCGCCGGGCGGGCATCTGATTGGCGAGACCGGCAGCCATCAAGGAGGAGGAGAGCGAAGCGGAGCGCTCCAAATAGCGAAGCGACCCACCGATGCGCGGTTCTGCATCGAATCCAACCTTGAAGGAGGTGGGTCACCATGATGGAGCTGCTTCTCGAGATCGTCGAGTTGTTCGGAAAGGCCGGCTGGTAATCCAGCCGCGTCCCTGACGCGATGGATCTCTCCTCTGAGGTTGTTGCCGGTTTCCCTTCTTCGTTTTGCTCACTGCGGTCCATGGACCGGTATCCCCGGACAGAAGACAGGCCTGTGAACGAGTCGCTGTCACCGCGGCACCCGGTATTGTTCCGGCTCTACTACGCCGCCGTCATCCTGGGCGCGGTGTCGTGCATGCTTCTTGCGCCCCCCAGCACCGCGGCGCCCTCGCCGTGGTTCCTCGCCGGCGCCCTTGCGCTCCTGCTGGTCAGCGAGTTCACCCCCATCGCATTGCCCGGTGGAGGGTATGCGACGGCCAGCACGGTGTTCGATCTGCCGCTGTTGTTGGTCGTGGGCCCGTTCTGGACCGCTGCGCTCGATATCTTCGCGACGGTCGTGGTGCAGGGAGTGGTCCTGCGCAAGCCCATGGTGAAGGTGTTGCACAACGCCGCCATCTTCTCGCTGGGGTACTTCGCCGCCGCCGCCGCATTCACGGCGGTGGGTGGGCGGATCGGGGCGCTGGCCTTCCCTGCGGATGCTCTGCCGCTGTTGGCATGCGGCGTGGTCTACTTCATCGTCAACTCAGCCTGTGTCTCCGTGGTGCTCGGGCTCACGACGGGGCCGAGCCCATGGCGGATCTGGCAGCGCAACTTCCAACAGGGCATCCTGCACCACCTGTCCTTCGTGGCGCTTGGAGCGCTGGTTGCGGTGGTGTATTTCAACGCGGGGCCGTGGGGCTTGGTGTTGTTCGGACTGCCCTACCTGGTCGCGCGGTATTCCTTCCAGCTCTATGTCGAGATCAAGTCCGACCTCAAGGACTTCGTGCGCACACTGACCGAGGTGCTCGAGGAGGTTGACCCCTACACTCGACACCATTCCGTGCGTGTCTCGGACTACGCCGTGCGATTGGCTCGCGGACTTCGGCGCCCTGAGCGCGAGGTCGAGGAGATCGAATACGCC
>JANLOU010000625.1:0-8764 GCA_031366735.1 Candidatus Eiseniibacteriota bacterium | reverse complement strand
AGGCGCTCGCGGTGGGTGCCACTTCGACCTTCCGCACCGAAGTCCAACCCAGTCTCTCACTGACGGCGATCACTCCACCTGCCGCAGCGGCCGGAGCTTCGATCGTCCTCTCGGGGTCGGGTTTCAACCCGGTGCCCGCGCTCAACACGGTCGTCATGCATGGGCTGATCGCTCCCGTCCTGAGCGCCAGTAACGCGACGCTCGTGGTGCGAGTGCCGCAGGTCGGCACCTCGGGCGAAGTGGTCGTGCAGACCGGCGGGAACTCCACGAACCCGGTCAACTTCATCGTGCTCGCCCCCGACACTTCCGTCGGTGGCAAGTTGGCCGATATCCCCAGCGACGCGGGGCTGCGGGCGATCGCGGTCACACCCGATGGCAAACGCGCCTACGCCACCAACTCGATCACGAGCAGCGTGACGGCACTCGATCTGCAGAATGTGGAAGCGATCGGAACCTTCTCGGTGGGCCTGGAGCCGGTGGCGATCAGCATCCTGCCCGACGGCACACGCGCCTACATCGCCAATCACGGCAGCAATGATGTGAGCGTGTTGGGGACGCTGCCCGCCTCGCCGCCGTATCACAAAGTGATCACCACAATCCCCGTGGGGCGCCAGCCTGTGGCGACCGCCGCCACGCCGGATGGCCGGTTCATCGTGGTCGTGTGCGAGGGGGACAGCACCCTGCGGTGGATCGATACGAATCCCAACAGCGGCACGGCGGACTTGGTGGTGACCACCACGACCGTCTCGGCCGGCGGCAAGGGCGTGGCCATCTCACCCGATGGCACCCGAGCGTATGTCGCGACCGGCGCCGGGATCGTGGTGATCGATCTGGCATCCCGCTCCGTGTCCACCACCATCACGGTCGCCAGCGGCACCAAGGGTGTGGCCGTCTCGCCCGATGGCACGCTCGTCCTGGCACTCACCAACGATGGCCACATCATCGTGGTGGATGTGGTGCCCGGCAGCGCGACGGAGAACCGGGTCGTCACCACCACCACTGTTTCGGCCGGAGGCAAGGGCGTGGCGATCTCACCCGATGGCACCCTGTGCTATGTGATTGACGGCACGGGCGGCAGCCTGCAGGTGTTCGTCATCACCAACTCCAGCTCCGGCGCGGCCGTGGCGTATGTACCGGGGCCGCGCGTCACGCTCACCCCAAGCAGGATCATCACCACCGGCGCCGGCGCCAGCGGCCTGGCGGTCGATCCGCGCACGGGCCTGATCGTGGTCACGAACAGCACCGCAGGCACGATCAGCCTGATCGGGGACCCCGGCCTGTTGGGTTGCGTCCCGGTGGCATTCGACTTCAAGCCAGGCTCGCTCAACCTCAAGTCCAACGGCAAATGGGTGAAGGGCGAGCTGACGCCGCTTGCCCCGCTGCGGCCCGAGGACATCGTGGTGTCGAGCTTGCGGCTGATGGGCACGGTCGCGGTCGACCCGAGCGCGGTGGTCGAGTTCGTGGGCTGTCCCGCAGGTTCAACGATCGGGTGCACCGGACTGGCAGTCCGATTCCTGCGCAGCGAAGTCGAGCTCGCGGTGCCTGCGGGCGATGCCGTCCCGGTGACGGTGACTGGGTTGATGGGGGGACGCACGCTGTGTGGCGCCGATACGATCAAGGTGAAGCGTGGGCGCGTCACCTCACCGTTGGCGTCCGAAACGGCGCAACCCAACACGGTCCTCAAGGTCACCTGGGATACCCCGAGCAATGCGCGGGTCCAGTATGTCGCGCTTTCGGCCACCTACAATGGCGGCCGCACCTGGACCCCGATCTCGCCCCGACTTGCCAACACGGGTAAGTGGGACTGGACGGTTCCGGCAGTGACCAGCGACTCGACCCGGGTCGCGGTCCTGCTGGTCGAGAATGACGCGGACATCGCGCTGCACCCCGCGGACCCCGAAGTCGAGGGCACGCTCGCAGTGAGCGGGATGTTCCGGATCAGCGCGGTGACCGCGGTGGAGGATGCGCCGCCGGCCTCGCTGGCGTTCGCACGACCCACACCGAATCCGGTCACGAACGGTCAAGCGCTCATGCGGTTCGGCCTGCCGAGGGCCGCCGAGGTGTCGCTCGAGCTGTTCGATGTCTCGGGTCGTCACCTGAGCACACTGGCCACCGGCCGGCACAGCGCGGGCTGGCACGAGGTGAAGTGGTCGGGCACGATCGAGGGCGGTGGTCGCGCGCGGCCGGGGCTGTACTGGGCCCGATTGCGAGTAGAAGGCCACGAGTTGCGTCAGACGCTGGTGTGGATGCGATAAACCGGCGCAACGATCCAGGGGCGGTCGCCACGGCGACCGCCCCTTGGTGTTTTCGCTGGCCTGGTTGATAGCGGTCGCCCGCGGCGATACGGTGGGATGCACATGGCAGGAGAACGGCTGAGCCACTACGAGATCATCCGCGAGTTGGGCCGCGGCGGGATGGGCGAGGTGGTGGAGGCGATCGACCTCGACCTGGGCCGCGCTGTGGCGCTCAAGTTCATCGCGCCCGCCATGGCGGCAGACCCCGAGCACTTGCGCCGGTTCGAGCGAGAGGCGCGCTCGGCGGCGAGCCTGTCGCACCCCCACATCGCGACGGTGTACGCGTTCGAGAAAGCCGAGGGCCGGCCCTTCATTGTGATGCAGCTATTGACCGGCCGCACGCTCCGCGACCGCCTGCGTGACGGCGGGATATCCGCCAGCGACGCGCTCCGGATCTCGCGGGATACGCTCTCGGCGCTCGCCTACGCGCACGCGCGTGGCATCGTGCACCGCGATGTGAAGCCCGAGAACCTGATGTTCGACGAACACCACTCGATCCAGCTGACGGACTTCGGTCTGGCGCATGCTGCCAACGCCACCCGGCTCACCATGACCGGCAGCACACTCGGCACGGCCGCGTACCTTGCGCCCGAGGCGCTCTCGGGCGCGCCGCAGCCGCGATCGGATGTGTTCGCCGTGGGCGTGATGCTGCACGAGATGCTAGCCGGCGAGTTGCCGTTTCCTGGCGACGCACCGCTGGCGTTGATGTTCGCGATCGCGAACATGGCGCCCCGCCCATTGCGCGATCGCATGCCCGATGCGCCCGATGCTCTGGTGGAGTTGCTCGCTCGCCTGCTCGAGAAGGACCCCGCAGAGCGTCCCGATGCCGCCGAAGCCGCGCGAGCGATGGATGCGGTCCTCAACGGCACACCGCTGCCCGAACCGCGCGTGCTGAGCCCCGAGGAGCGAGCGCAGCTCGAGAGCGCCGCCACGGCGCCGTTGCCAGCATCGCCGCTCTCTGGCGCGGACACGGGGCCGCTGGTGGCGCCACCCCGCACGCAGGAGTTGGAGGTGGAACGCAGGGGCTCGCCGCTACCGGTCGCAGCACAGGGTCTTCCCGCGCGACGAAGTGGAGCGCCACGGGCCATGCTGGCGTTGATCGTGCTGGTGGTCCTGGGCAGCGTCGGGTTTCTGGGACTCAGCCTGCAGCGCCGCGCGACGGCAGAGAAGCGGGCTGCCGCGCAAGTGCTCAACGACGAGGGCGTCTCGCTGCTCCAGACCGGCAATGCGATGGCTGCGCGCGCGAAGCTGGAGGAGGCCGCCCGGATCGATCCCGGTTTTGGCGAAGCGCAGATCAACCTGGCAGTGGCCGAACGCCAGTCGGGCCGGCTCACACAGGCTGCGCAACGCCTCGACGCACTGCTCCGGCGAGAAAACTCGCGCACGCCCGCAGCACGCCAGCGACGCGCCTACGCCTACGAGCAACTTGCGGAGATCGCCATCCACGACGGCGACTGGGCGGGCGCTGCGGGGCAGCTGCAGCTCGCGTTCGAACAGGACTCGAGCAGCGCCCGCTCATTCAACCAGCTGGGGCACGCGCTGTTGCGCTCACGCGCGGCAGGCCCGGCGCTGGCGTTGCTCGATCGCGGCATCGCGCGTCACCCGAGCGAACCCGCGCTGCACAAGAACGCGGGGCTTGCGGCACTGGCGCTGGGCGACACCGCGCGCGCGCGCCGCGAGGCCGAAGCCGCACTCGCGCTGGACGCCGGCTATCGCCCCGCGTTCGCATTGCGCGCCCGCGTACAGGCCCGGGCCGCGCAACTGCCCGCTGCTGCGGTGGACCTGGAACGCTACCTGCGCGACGCCGAGAACCTCGATCCCGACGAGATGCGGGAAACGCTTCGCGAGCTGGAACTGGCGGGGCTGCGCGTGAGCCGCGACGCGCAAGGAGCGTTCACGGGTGTGCGGGTGGAATCGTCGGTCGCAACGCCTCACTGAACCGCTCGGTGGAACACCGTGACCTCGGCGGCGTCCCGGAGCAGATCGACCTGCCCGACCTCCACCCGGCTCACACGCATGCCCGTTCTCGTGCTGATGTCGGCGGAGAGTTCCGCCTCCCGCCCCGGGTGCAGGAGTTCGAGCCGATCGTACAGCATGGGCGTGGACCGCTCGTGAGTCCGCGAGCCCCGCAGCTCCAGCACACCAGTCAGAACCAACACCGTACCGTTGACGGCGAGTAGCTCCACCAGACTGACACCCCGGTCCGCGATTGCGTTGAGCACCCCGATGCCGATGACGATGAACAGATAAGTCAGATCCCGCATGCGGATCTGCTCGGTGCGGTAGCGAAGGATCCCGAAGACGCCGAACAGTGCGAGCGCGACGCCCAGGTGCATCGCCACATCCCGTAGCAAGTAGCACAGCAGGAAAGTGATCGCGTTGAGCAGGTAGTAAGTGAAGACATACTCGCGGTTACGGTAGAGCCGGTCGTAGATCGACCGGATCACCAGAGTGCTCACGGCAAGGTCGAGCATCAGCCGCGTCAACAATGCGCCAAGCGCCGGCCAGTCCGCCAGAGCGTCCATTCCCAACCAGTTCGTCATGCGGCACCCCTTTGCAGCTCACGCATATCCAGGTGGAATCGATTGAGCCGGAGCTCGGGTCGAGTGGTTGCGATCGCCGCGCAGTACTTGCTCATCCAGCCTGGCCTGCGCCCGGTGGCACGCAGTGCCGACATGGCGGGCGTCCCCCGGGCGAACGGCCACTGCTTCACTTCGACGATGGCGATCGCGTCGAGTGATTCGTGCAACTGGGCGGTCTCGAATGTGAGACCCAGGTCGATGGTGACCCGCTCCTGCGTTCGCAGGCCAAGCAGGGTGATCCGCTGGAAGTGCGTCCACACCTGAGGGCACAGCGCATGGCCGTGTTCCGTGTGCAGCCCGATGAACGCGAGGTCGTCGACCGACAGCTCGCAATCCCCAAAGGGCCGCGGGGCGGAGAACTTCAGCGTCTCGAGTTCACTCCTGCGGCACTTGACCTCGAGCGATGACAACAGCCGCTCGGGGTAGTGCCGGATGCGCACCTTCTGCCGCAGCCGACGGCCGAACCGGTGGGCGTTGAAGAGATCCATGGTTGGTGTATCGAAGTAGAGCGTTCGATAGGTCGCCACGCGCAGCTCGCCGGCCAGCAGGACGGCATAATCCTCCGCAAGCGAGGGGAGCATTTCCGCCACTCGCGGCGGCGGCATCACGAACTTGGTGTCGGCCCGGCGCCGAAGCGCGCGGGCCTCCAGCAACTCGCTTGTTCCGGGTGCAAAGTGTGCCATCCGCTCGTGCCACTCGGTCGTCTCGATCATCGGTGGGTTAGAACCGGACCTGCATCCAGAGGTAGAGCTTGTCATCCGACCTCACGCCGTCTTTGGCCTTGCGGATCTCGTAGTTGACCATCGTCCGCAGGGGTTCCGAGGGAAGCCCGACATAAGCGCCCAGTGTCCAGCGTTTGAAGACATCGTCAAACTCGTCGTAGCGAACAATGGGTCCGAATCGATTCGCGATCTTGCCCACCAGATTCACATAGAAGCCCCTGGGCTCATCGATCTCGGCGGTGAGCTTGTTCTCGTCCTTGGCACTCGCGTACTCCGCGCTGAAGAAGAAAGGACGACAATCGAGTTCGAAATCCGCTCCGGTACGAGCGAAGACCACGCGGAAGTCATCCGCGGAATCGAACGGATCATCCCCGGGATCGATGAAGTCCCCACTGCCGCCCGAGGCGCCGAGCCTTGCGACCATCTCCCGCGCGTCGTTGCGGTAGCGCAGGCCCAGCCGTCCCCAGATGTTCTTCCGAGGCGTATCGTCTGCCTGCACATTCATGCCCGCGCCGTTGACCACGGTGATCGCGTCCTCCAGCCGCAGTCCTTTGCCCAGTTTCACATTGCCGATCAGCCCGACGCCGATATCGCGCAGCGTCTGTCCCCGCGAGATCGCATCCGAGAGTTCCGCACGGTTGACGGCGAAGAGGTCGGTGGACGACTCCCGGTTCTCGTAACCGAACTGCGTCTTCTGCTGCCCGATGCGCACTTCATGCCGGGGCACATGACGGAGCGTCACATACGCGTCGCGCAACACGCCGGTGATCTCCGGTGCGCGCGGATCGATCTCGATGTCGTACCCCACCTTGGGTGAGATCTCCCCGTGCACACCAATGCGGACTCGCTGGACGCGGAAGTCATTGTTGTCGACGAGCGAGTCCACGCCCGTTGCGAACGCCTGGCGATAGTGGATCTGGATGTAGCCCGAGACCTTGGGCGCGGCCAAGATGGGACGCTTTCCCGCTGTCCTCGTTATGGCCTTCGTGGAATCCACTGCGCCCGCGGCACCCACCGTCCGTGCCGTACTCGTGCTGCACCAGAGCATGATGGCGATCACTCCCATTGCGTTTCGCACGCAAGGCACCTCCGTTACTGAGAACTGTTCGGCCCGGGTTGCTTGGTTGCGCTTCCCAGGCTCGTGGGACTCCTGTGCTGCTTCGACGCTCGACGCCCAACGGAGACATCCTGCACCTCGCACATGAGAGCGAGATGAGACGGACGAGATTCGGGCTGGTCATCCGCCCCGGCCCACCACTAGGCTTGTCCCATGCGCGTTCTGGTGGTCGAGGATTTCCCGCCGCTGCGTCATTCGATCTCGCGTGGATTGCGTGAGGCCGGATTCGCCGTGGACGCCGTGGCCGACGGCGAGGAGGGGCTTCAATACGCCATGGCGGGTGATTACGACGTGATCCTGCTGGATGTCATGCTGCCCAAGCGGGATGGCTTCGCAGTGCTCAAGCAGTTGCGCGCCGAGCAATGTGCGAGTCGCGTGCTCTTGTTGACCGCGAAGGACACCTTGCAGGATCGCGTGACCGGGCTGGACATCGGGGCGGACGACTATCTGGTCAAGCCGTTCGCATTCGAGGAACTGCTCGCCCGCGTGCGCGCATTGGTCCGGCGCCGTTACGAGCAATCCGCACCCATCGTGCGCATCGCGGACCTCGAGATCGACACCGTGGGCCGCGTCGTGCGTCGTGGCGACCTGACGATCGAACTGACAGCGCGCGAGTACCGGATCCTCGAGGTGCTGGCGGCGCGCCCGGGCCAGATCGTGACGCGCGAGGAGATCGAGGATCGCGTGTACGATCTGGCCAGCGAACGCGCGAGCAATGTCGTCGATGTCTACATCGGCTACCTGAGGCGCAAGTTGGAACAGGACGGAGGGGCTCGGGTGATCCACACCCGTCGTGGGCTGGGGTACATCCTCGCGGAATCCGAGGTGACATGAATTCCATCCGAAGCACCCTGCGCACCGGGCTGGTGGTCGCGACCTTGGCCGTGTTCCTAGCGGCGGGAGTCGCCACTGAACGGGGCGTCCGCCAGGCATTGCTCGACGACCTCGACCAGACCCTGCGCGAGCGGGCGCGCTGGGTCACCTCGACGGTCGAGTTGACCGAAGAGGGTCTCGACCTGGGATTCAAGGAGTTCGCGCTGCACGAGTTCGAGCCGGGTGAGGGCGCGAGCCTGCTGCAGCTTTGGCATGCCGACGGAACCGTGCTCTACCGCTCGCCAAGCCTGGGGAAGTTCGACTTGGTGCGTCCGGAGGCGGGAGCCGAGTACCTCGTATCCGAACGCCTCTCGAAGCAGCGCCATACCCGCACGATCCGCCTGCGCTTCATCGCCCGGATCGACCCCGAGTACATGGACGCTCCCGCTGCGCCCGTCGTGTCGATGACCTTGGGGCGGGATATGGCCAGCGTGGATGCACTACTGAGCCGACTCCGCGTGCTCCTGGCAGTGGTCGGACTTGCGGCGGCGTTGATGATGCTGTTGTTCGTGCGCGTGGTGGTGCGGCGGAGCCTGCGACCCCTGGAGCAGATCGCCTCGGAAATCTCCGCGTTGGACACGCACGGCCTCTCGCGCCGAGTCGAAGCCGCACAGATTCCGCTGGAGCTGGTACCGGTCGTGCGGCGGTTGAACGAACTCCTCGAACGATTGCATGCTGCGTTCGAGCGGGAACGCACCTTCAGCGCCGATGTCGCGCATGAGCTGCGCACACCACTTGCGGGGATCCGAACTTCGATGGAAGTGGAACTGTCCCAGCCCCGCGAGGCCCAGAGCTACCGCCGCACACTGGGCGAATCGCTGTCGCTCGTGCTGCGGATGCAGGGACTTGTGGAGACGCTGCTGCAGTTGGCACGCTTCGACGCGGGGCTGATCAGGGCCGCACCCGAGAACCTGGATCTGGCCGAACTGACGCGCTCGCTCATGGGTGCGGCCGAGCCCCGCGCAACCGCGCGCGGCCTGACTGTGCATACTTCGCTCGAGCAGGCGACGCCCGTGCGCGCGGATCGGGCGCTGCTGGCGACGGCAATCCGGAATATCGTCGACAATGCGATCTCGCATGCAGACGACCGAGGGCGCGTGCGGGTCGAGGTCACCCCCCAGGCGAGTCATGCGCGATTGCAGGTCAGCAACTCGGGCGCCCAGATGAGTACGGCGG
>JANLOU010000623.1:0-2776 GCA_031366735.1 Candidatus Eiseniibacteriota bacterium | reverse complement strand
GCGGCGGTGCTGTTCGGTGTGCTCGCGGTGCCCATGCACATGCCGCTCGACCGCATCTTCGCCGGCGCGGATCTGGCCTCGCGGATGGTGTATGTGAACATCGCCATGCTGTTGTTCAATCTGATCCCGGCATTCCCCATGGACGGCGGAAGGGTGTTGCGCGCTTCGTTGGCGTTGCGCATGCCATTCGCGAAGGCCACTCGCATCGCCTCGATCGTGGGCCAGGTGTTCGCCGTCGTGTTCGCGGGTGTGGCGCTGTTCGTGCTCAAGAGCCCCTCGCTGTTGTTCATCTCGCTGTTCGTATTCATGGCCGCCGCCGAGGAGCGCGCAGTGGTGCAGACCCGCAACACACTCTCGGGCATGCCCGTGAGCGCCGCCATGCTCACCGAGTTCGCCACGCTGGATGTGAAGGACGACCTGCAGCGCGGAGTCGATCTGCTGTTGGCGGGGAGCCAACAGGATTTCCCCGTCCTCGAGGACGGGCGGCTGTTGGGCATGCTGTCGCGCTCGGATCTGATCCGCGGGCTACAGGAAGAGGGCGCGGACGCGCCGGTGGGGCGGATGGTCAAGATGGGCACTCAGACACTGGATGCGGCAATGCCGCTCGAACTGGCGCTGCAGCGCATGCGCATGGCGCAGCAACAGGCCGCCCCGGTGCTGGCACGCGAGGCGCTGGTGGGCCTGCTCACACTCGAGAATGTGGGCGAGCTCATGCTGGTCCAGGAAGCGCGCCAGCGGCGGGCCGGGCAGGCCTGAGCAACGGCTTCCACCCAGCGCGGTTCGACCCATCCGAGTCGTGCCGTGTACAGTCCCGGGGCCATGTCCCGCCCCCTGCATGCACGCTGGATCCTGCCCTTCGTGGCGATCGTCGCGATCTTCGCGCTGTGGCAGGGCGCGCGGACGCTGCACTGGCGGACGGTCAAGCCCGGCCTCGAGTTCGCCACGCTTCGGGGCGAACCATTCTGCCGGCATGGCTCCTCGGCCATCGCCGTGGTGCGCGTGGATCCACGCCGTGTGTCGGTGCGCGCGCGCCACTTCAGCCGCATGCGTTCCGAGAAGCCGCTGACGATCGTGCAGTGGCAGCGCGTGACCGGCGCCGATGTCGTGTTCAATGCGGGCCAGTACTACCCGGATTTTCGCTACATGGGACTACTGGTCACGGGAGGGCGCGCGGTCTCCTCGCGCCCGCATCCCAGCTACAAGGCGGCGCTCGTGGCGGGCCCCGTCGGCGGCGGACGCGCGGCGCATGTGATCGATCTCGATCGCACCCCGCTCGATCCCAGGAAGCCGGGATGGCGCGAGATCGCGCAGAGTTTCATGTTGTTCGACCAACACGGCGGTGTGCGAGTGCGCCGCAGCGACCGAGTGGCGAAACGCACCGTGGTGGCCGAGGACGAGAGCGGACACCTCGTGGTGATCGTCTCCGAGGGCGGCTACACGCTGGCGGAATTCGCCGAACTTCTGCGGCGCTCGCCGTTACAACTGACGCATGCCATGTCCATGGACGGTGGGTTGGAGGCCGAACTCGTGCTCGATGCACCGGGCCTGCGCTATGCCACTTTCGGCGAATGGAAGCTCGACGCGCCGGCCACCGCGCTGGGCGCGCTGGTGCCGCTGCCTGCCGTGATCACGCTGGGGGGTGAGTGAGCAACGGGCCCGGGCGGCAGCGATTTGGCGAAACGGGCCGCTACGAACTGTTCTTCTCGGATCGAGTCTGCGGCGAGGAACGATTCGAGGTGATGCCCGCCCCGGATGGGAGCTGCGTGGTCACGGGTGAGCAGACGCTCGAGGCGCCGCACCCGCTGGCGGGCCAACAGCGCTACCGCGCCTCGCTTTCGCCCGAGGGCCGCGTGCTTGCCGTGGAAGTGGACTGGCTGGTGGGCACGCGCGCGCTGCATGCGCAGCACCAGGCCCGGGGCGAGCGATGGCATGCGCGCATCGACTACGCCGGTCATGTCCGCGAACAGGAGGGCGACTATCCGCCGTCGTGTCAGGTGCTGTTCGGCTCACCCTTGTTCCAGAGTTTCGCGCTGCGCCACTATGTGCTTGCGCCCGGGGCCGAGCACGAGTTCCCCGCGCTGGTGATCGGCCCGCCGTACATGGCGGTCGAGCCTGGCAAGCAGCGAGTGCGGTGCACCGCGGCCCTGATGCTGGACACGCCGCTCGGGCGGATTGCGTCGCGTCGCCTCGAGGTACTCGACCCTGCCGCCACCGAATCGCCGCTGGCTCTGTGGATCGACGCGAGCGACCGCGTGCTGGAGTCGCGCGATGGAGTGCACGATACGGCGCCGCTCCTGCTGCGGCTGGTGGAGTGGGTCGACGGCTGAATGATTTTCGGTGATTCGGCATCAGGCCAGCGCCCCGAGAATTATCTTGACGGGTTCTGGAGGCGCGCCCATCTCAAGTCGTCGGCTCCGCTTTGGTTCGAGCTGCAGCGCACGGCGCCGGGGTGCGCGTGGCCCCGCGAGCGGTACATCGCGAAAGTTCTCGCGGTGGGCTGAGTTTCGAGCTGAGTGAGGCTGCACGAGCGCCGCAAATGCTCGTGATATGAACTACGCGCGCCCCCGGCCCCCGCGACCCGCCCCCGCGGATGCCTGCCATGAAGACCTACTCGCTGTTCCATCTTGCCGACGATGTGCTGGTGCATGGCTTGAAGTCACTCCTCGCGTGCGATCGCACCACCACTGCCGAGTTGTTGGCCCACATCGCCGAGGTCGACGAGCGCCGGCTCTACCTGCCGGCCGCATATCCCTCGATGTACCTGTACTGCGTGCAC
>JANLOU010000571.1:0-3289 GCA_031366735.1 Candidatus Eiseniibacteriota bacterium | reverse complement strand
AGACGCCGCCCGCGCCATCACCACCACCGACACACGCGCCAAGGTGGCCAGCGCCGAACTGCCCGGTGGCGCTCGTATCGCGGGCTTCGCCAAAGGCGCCGGCATGATCCACCCGAACATGGCCACTCTGTTGAGCGTGATCACCACCGACGCGATGGTCGAGCCCGCACGGCTCGCGCGCGCGTTGCAAGAGGCCGTGGCGCACAGCTTCAACCGCATCAGCGTGGACGGGGATATGAGCACGAACGATACCGTCCTGTTGTTGGCCTCCGGGGCGGCAGGCGTGCTCGTGGATGAAGCGAATGAGGCCGCATTCACGGCCGCGCTCACGCAGGTGTGCGCTTCGCTTGCAAAGCAGATCGCGCGCGACGGCGAGGGAGCCACGCGGCTGGTGGAGTTGCGCATCACGGGTGGCCAGACGGAAGCGCAGGCGCATCGCGTGGGGGATTCCATTGCCTGCTCGCCGCTGGTCAAGACCGCCATCCACGGCAACGATCCCAATTGGGGTCGAGTGCTGGCGGCGGCGGGTTCCAGCGGCGAAGCGATCGATCCGGCTCGCGTGCGACTGTGGTTCGGCGAGGGCGACGATCTGCAACTCCTTGAGCGCGGCCTGCCGCTGCCCTTCGACAAGTCCGCCGCGTCGATGCTTCTGGAGTGCGACCCCGCCGTGATCCATGTGGATCTGGGCCTGGGTTCGGCGCGCGCGACCGTGTGGACCTGCGACTTCAGCGCCGAGTATGTGCGGATCAACGCGGACTATACGACGTAGGCCCCCGAGGATCGCTCCTCGAGGGCCTGCATTCGTGCGATAGCTGCAGCGTCAGCGCACGACAGCCACTTTCGCCGTCACCATCTTGCCCGCCTGCGACAGCCGGCCCCAGTACACGCCCGGGCGCACCGACGAGCTCAGCTCCACCGTGTGCTCACCAGCACCCAGTACGCCGAGGTCACGATCCGCCATGCGACGGCCGGTGATGTCGACCAGCTCGAGCCGAGCCGGAGTGGCGGAAGAAACCTTCACGACGAAGCGCAGCGTGCTGCCGTTCTGCGCGTCGTTGATCGCCCGCAGCGCGAACGCCGCAGTCTCCGGCACATCCACCCAGACATTGCCGAGCACGCGCTCGATGCCATTGTTCGTGATGCCGATGGCGTATTCGTAGCTGCGGCCAGCGACCGCATCCTGATCCTCGAACACGATCATGCCGCTACCATCCGCAGTCAGCTGACCTGCCGGCTCGAGCTCGCCGGGAACCGCACGGCGGTACAGGCGCATCTGCTCGCCCGCGCCATCCGCCGAGAACCAGGTCATGCGCGGGTGGCCGTCCACGATCTCGGCACCGACCAACGCGAGACTGGTCGCCACCGGAGCGTCCAACAAGCGCTCGAACATGCCGCGTCCGTGCGTCGCAATGCGCAGGATGCGCGCCGACGCCTGGATCTTCATGTCGAACACCGCCACGACCGGCATGCCGGTCGTCCACGGCGCCCACGAGGCGCCGCCGTCGTTGCTCTGATAGACGCCCACATCCGTACCCGCGAACAACCGCATCGGCTGTGTCGGATCGATCGCGAACGCGTTGACCGGCACATCGGCCAACCCCGTGCCCGACGCCACCCAGGTGGGCGTGCCGGTCATGAGGTTCGTGGTCTTCCAGACATGCTGCCCGGCCGGGATGTTGAACCCGCCGAAGCAGACATACGCGACATTGCTGTTCGTCGGATCGATCGCGATACGGCCGATGTACTTCGTGGTCGGCATGCCCGCGCCGGTCATGTTCGTCAGCACGCTGGACCCCGTGACCGTGCCCCAGATCTGGCTCGTGGTTGTGGTCACCGTGATGCCGACAAGCCGGACATTGTCATTGCTGGGCGCGATGCCGATGGCACTGATGGCCTTGCCCGAGACGATGGGCTCCTGGCTCACCTTGGTCATCGTCACGCCAGCGTTGATCGAGCGATACAGCACATCGGAGCCGAAGTAGAGCGAGTTCGGAAGGCCCGGGCCGCGGACCAGCGGCGCATAGAACAAGCATGCGGTGGCCGTGCAGGTCATCCCGTTGGGGACAGCTCCGCCGAAACCGCACCCGTACAGCGTCCACAGACCGTCCGACGCGGTCGCGGTGTTGAGAACGCGCGAGTACCCCATCGCATTCGTCTGGTTGAAATAGGTGTGATACATCGTGACGTTCGAGTTATCCAGCGCGTTCTGGTCGATCGCCGCGAAACCACCATCGCCGAAATCGATGCGATTCCAGGTGGCATTCGGCAGATAGTGGTTGGTGCCGTTGTCCTGCGTGCCGCCGATCGAGAAGTTCGGGTCGATCGGGTGCACATCGACACTCATGAACTGCGTGGCGCTGAAGCCGGCCGTGTTGCAGCTGGTCCAGGTCGAGCCGCCATTGACGGACTTGAAGATGCCGCCGTCGTTGCCTTCGTACACGACGAGCGGGTTCGATGCAGCAAACGCGATCGCGTGCGCATCCGCGTGCAGACCCACATCCGCGCCGCCTGCGCCCGTGAACGACGTGGCGCCGTCGGTGGACCGTGCATACACGCGCGTGCAGGTGCCGTTGCCAGCGCCGCCGATGAGGACAAGATTGGCATCCACCGGGCTCACCGCGATCGGCAGGTCGTAGAAGCACTGGCCGCCGCAGAAGCCACCGCCGCCGAGCAACTTGGCCGACCATGTCGCGCCACCATCCAGCGAGCGTCGGATGCAGCCCGAGCCCGTGGTACAGCCGGTGCCGACGGCGGTCTCACCGGTCGTCGCGTACATCGTGGTGACACCGCCGACCCGGGTCGCTGCCAGGGCTGCGCGCGAGTTGGAGACCGTGGTGACGAAGGTCTGGGCGAAGGTGCCCGCGCCCTTGGCCGTCGTGGTGCGATACATGCCGCCGTTGTTCACCGTCGTGCTGCCGAACGCCCAACAGACGATGGTGTTCGAGGTGGCATCGGTCGGGTCGTAGATCATGTCGGTGATGATCAGGTTGCCCGTCACATCCGGGGCGATGCTGGCCGCGCTGCTCACCGTGAGCTTCGTGAAGGACGGCGAGCCCGAGGTCGCTGTGGTGGAGCGGTAGATGCCACGCAGCGCGGTGATCGGAGGCGCAGAGCCGAACGCTTCGCCGCCCAAACCACCGATACCGCTGCCCGTGCTGACGAAGATCGTGGCGGCGTCCACAGGGTCGACAAGGATCTTGCTGATCCCACGCCCCGTGAATGTCTTGGCCCCGATCACATCCCCGGTGGGCGTCGGGTTGAACGGTCCGACGAGGGTGGGGCTGGTATC
>JANLOU010000183.1:0-1664 GCA_031366735.1 Candidatus Eiseniibacteriota bacterium | reverse complement strand
CTCGCAAGATCGAGCAATGCATCGAGCGCGACGCGCTGGCCGATGCGCTGCAGGTCCGAGAGCGCGGGGTCGTGCTCGGCCGGGGCGTCCCAGAGGCCGCCCACGCGTCGCAGCACCACCTCCAGCGTCACGCCCGTTGCGGGAGCCACCTGCGTGAGCGCCCCCGCCCGCGCGGGGGAGAGCAACGGGCGCAGCGCCAGGCCCGCAAGCGTGCGGGCGGCGGCGAACCGATCGAACGCGCCATCGAGCGAACTGGCGAATCGCTCGCGCGTGGGCGTGAACGCATCGGGCGTTGGCGTGAGCGCAAGCGCGATGCGCTCGGGAATGTCCAGCTCGCGCGGCGTGACAGAGGCGAGGATCGCATCGAGTGCGCGCCTCTGCTGCTCGAGCGGCACCGGCGTGCGCGGCGTCTGACCGTCCCCGGCCAGCGCGTTGGTGCGCCACTCGCCCCCGACCTGCGCTTGCGCCGCCAGGAGCGCGAAGCGGTGATAGAGGTAGGCGAGCGAGAACCGCTCCTGCAGCGAGTACACCGGCTCGTGCGCGCGCAGCTGCTGCATTCCGAAGCGGCCGAGCAGCACCTGACGCACGGCGCGTGATTTCTCGAGCCACTGCGCGGCGTCCGGGCCCCAGTCGTACTCATTCCAGCGCGCGTCGGATTCAAGCGGGAACACCACGCCGCTGGCGGCTGCCTTGGCGATCATGGTTTCGAGCGCCGCGGCCGAAGGTGCCGGCGAGTAGCACCACTCGATCGCCAAGCGGTCGTAGCTGCCGATGTCGGTCGGATAGGTGTCGCTGGCGTCGAGCGCGCCGTCGCGAGCTTCGAGATGCGGCCCGAGATAATCCATGACCGATCCCCACCCGAAAGTCGTGGCGGCCATGTTGTGTCCCAGCCCCAGCGTGTGCCCTACTTCATGCGCCGTCAGGTAGGCCAGGCGTTGCAGCACCAGCGTGCTCTCGGCGATCTCCGGTCCGGCCACGGTCGCGGCGAAGTCGGGGATCGCGGCGGCATCGCACGCGCCCGCGGCGCGCGGTTCGAGATTGCGCCACATGCGGTCCGTGGTGCGGCGTCGATGCGAGTCGAGCAATACGACGGCGTGCAGGATTTCGCCGGTGCGCGGGTCGGACTGGGACTGCCCGATGCTCCACGCGCGTTCGGTGCGATGGGTCCACTGGATGCCCGAATAGCGCGCGTCCAGGAACGAGGCCCCCACGGGCAGATCGCGCAGTTCGATGGCGTCGCGGAAGCCGGCACGCTCGAACGCGTGGTTCCACCACAGCGCCGCGTTCCGCACGGTGGCGCGTTCGGGCGCCGGCAGGCCGCGATCGAGGTAATAGACGATCGGCTGCACCGGGGCGCTCACCGAGGCCGTGGGGTCGCGCTTCTCCAAGCGCCAACGAGCGATCCAGCGCTGCTCGATCGGCTCGGTGTAAGGCGCCGAGAGGTCCTTGAAGCTCTCGGTGAAGATGCCGATGCGAGGGTCGTGCGCGCGCGGCGTGAATCCATCGGGCGGCAGGCTGAGGAAGGTGTGGTGCACCACGACGCTCATGGTGCGCCCATCGGGGAGCACGCCTGCCAAGCCCTCCGCCGGCTTGTCCGCCGTGAAAGTGAGCAGCGCCTCGAGCTCCGTGTTGCGAGGGAATGCGCCACTTCCCTCGGGCCGCAG
>JANLOU010000516.1:0-4051 GCA_031366735.1 Candidatus Eiseniibacteriota bacterium | reverse complement strand
TCGACACTCCGTCCCATATCTCTGGCACTCACGCAGGGAGACGCCATGCAGCGAGCAATGGAGCAGTTCAACCATCTGGATGAGCGGATCACCGAATGGATGGCGCAGTACGGTCCCGTACTGCTGCGGGTGAGCGTCGGGATCGTGTTCCTGTGGTTCGGCTTCCTCAAGTTCTTCCCGGGCTTGAGCCCCGCGCAGGAGCTCGCAGGGCGCACGATCGAGATCCTGAGCATCGGTGTGGTGAAGCCCGCGGTATCGGTCCCCATGCTCGCCGCGCTCGAGACCATCATCGGACTGGGGCTCCTCTTTGGACTCGGATTGCGTCTGGTGCTGTTCCTGCTGTTCTTCCAGATGCTCGGGACGCTCACGCCATTGTTCCTGTTCCCATCCGAAGTGTTCACGCGCGTGCCCTACGCCCCGACCCTTGAGGGGCAGTACATCATCAAGAACCTCGTGCTGATCAGTGCAGCGCTCGTGATCGGCGCGACGGTGCGCGGCGGGCGGATGGTGGCGAGGTTGCCCGAGTCGCACCCCCAGCGCCTCTGTTAGTGTTCCGCGGTCGTCTGACCCGTTCCGTCCCTGCCCGATCGGAGATCCTCGCATGAGCGCAGCGAAGCCGCAGGCCGTGGCTGCTCCGGCCCAGCGTTCTGTTCCGTATATCCCCACCACCACGGTGATGAACGAGTTCTCGTTCCGCGGCGTGTTGGTGGGCACGATCCTTGGCGTGATCTTCGGCGCGTCGTCGCTCTACCTGGTGCTCAAGGTCGGGCTCACGGTGAGCGCGTCGATCCCGGTGGCGGTCATCTCGATCACGTTGTTCCGCCTGTTCAGCAAGTTCGGGGCGAAGGACGCGACGATCCTCGAGAACAATATCGTGCAGACGGCGGGCTCGGCGGGCGAATCGATCGCGTTCGGCGTGGGCGTGACCATGCCGGCGATCATGATCCTCGGCTTCGACCTCGAACTCACACGAGTGGCGCTCGTGTCCGTGCTCGGCGCCCTGCTCGGCATCCTCATGATGATCCCGCTGCGCCGCGCGTTGATCGTGCAGCAGCACGGCAAGCTCAAGTATCCCGAGGGTACGGCGTGCGCCGAGGTGCTCAAGGCCGGCGCCTCCGAGGAATCCATCGCCGCGTCGTCGCAGCACGCCAAGGACGAGGCCGCGGCCAGCGGCTCGCAGGGCGTGAGTGCGCGGACCATCTTCGCGGGCTTCGGCATCGGGCTCATCTACAAGACAGCGATGTCGGCACTCAAGGCGTGGAAGGACACGCCCGAGAAGATCTTCGGTGCGCCGCTCAAGTCGGGGTCGGTCGCGTGCGAGATCTCGCCCGAGCTGATCGGCGTGGGGTACATCATCGGTCCGGTGATCGCATCGGTGATGTGCGCGGGCGGCGTGCTCGCGTACCTGCTGCTGATCCCGATGATCAAGTTCTTCGGCGAGGGGATGACTGGTCCGTTAGCGCCCGGCACGATTCCCATTTCCCAGATGTCGCCGAACCAGATCCGCAGCGCATATGTGCTCTACATCGGCGCGGGTGCTGTGGCGGCGGGAGGCATCATCAGTCTGGTGCGTTCGTTGCCGATGATCTGGCACGGACTGCGCGAGGGCATCCGCGATATGGGCGGGCCCAAGGTCGCGGCGAGTCTCGACCGTGTGGATCAGGATGTGAACATGAAGCTCGTGTTCGGCGGCGTGGTGCTGCTCGTCCTCGCCATCCTGCTGTCCCCCAGCCTGCATATGAACCTGCTCGGCGCGTTGCTGATCGTCGTGTTCGGCTTCCTGTTCGTCACCGTCTCGTCCCGGCTCACCGGCGAGATCGGTTCGTCGTCGAACCCGATCTCGGGCATGACGGTCGCAACGCTACTGCTCACGTGCCTGATCTTCCTGCTCGTGGGCTGGACCGGCGCGAGCTGGTATGTGACCGCGCTGTCGGTGGGCGGCATCGTGTGTATCGCGGCGTCCAACGGCGGCACTACCTCACAGGACCTGAAGACCGGCTTCCTCGTCGGCGCCACGCCGCGCTATCAACAGATCGCGATCCTGATCGGCTCGCTCATCTCGGCTCTGGTCATCGGGCCGATCCTGCTCAAGCTCAACGACGCGGCCACGGTCTATGTGCCGGTCACGCAGGTGGCCCCTGCCGGCATCATCGCGCCACCCGAGGCGCTCCAGGGCCGCATCGAGCACATCCGGGGGCCACAGGCGAAGGACGACACGCGTGCGTTCCACGCGTGGCACAAAACCAATGACGCGGGCGGGCCAGCCGGCAAGTATCTGCTGGATGATTCGGGCAAGGCCGTCTGGCTCGTGGACCCGGGCATCAACGGCACATACAACACACGACCGGATGGCAGCCAGGTTCGCAAGTTCGATGCGCCCAAGGCCACGCTCATGAGCTACATCATCAAGGGCATCCTCGATCGACAGCTCCCGTGGGGGCTCGTGTTATTCGGCGTGATGATCGCGATCGTGCTCGAGATGTCGGGCATCCCTTCGCTGGCGTTCGCGGTCGGTGTGTACCTGCCCATCTCGTCGTCCTCGCCCATTCTCGTGGGCGGGGTCGTGCGCTGGCTCGTGGACCGTGCGCGCCGAAAGGAGCTCGAGCACAAGCAGCTCACCGAGGAGCAGCTGGTCGCCGAGGGCGACAAGAGCCCGGGCGTGCTGATGGCCTCGGGCTACATCGCGGGCGGCGCCATCGCGGGCATCATCATCGCGTTCATGGCCGGCGTGTTCGGCAATGTCGACGCTTCACTCACGCACTGGGCCGAGGCGAACAACCCGTTCTTCAACGGAGCGAACGCCGACGCGCTGGCGATGATCCCGTTCCTCGTGATCACGATTGCGTTGTGGGCCGTGGGCCGGGAGAAGTGGCTGGGCGGCAAGAAGACGGCTTGATCTGCGGGCGCCAAAAGGCCGGGAGAGCATTGCGCCCTCCCGGCCTTTGTTGTGCCTGCAACATGACTGTTACCGCAGCTTGTCGTGCGCACTCACGATCTTGTTCAGCGGCTTGCCGAGGATGAAGAGAACCAGCCCGGCCGTCATGGCGATGCCCACCATGAGCATGAAGAACTGGGAGTGCGGAATCTTCTCCCAGTAGGTGCCCAGGTATCCGCTCATGTAGTTGCCGATGAAGTTCGCCAGGAACCACACGCCCATCATCATCGAGACGATCGCGGCGGGGGCGACCTTGGTCACGAACGACAGGCCGATGGGCGACAGGTAGAGCTCACCGAAGGTGAAGATCAGTGTGGAGCCCACCAGCCAGAACACGCTGCGCTTGGCATCCGGCGACATCCCGGTCGAGGCCACGATCATCACGACGAAGCCCAGGCCCAGAAGCACACAGCCCATGGCCATCTTGGTGAGGCTCGAGGGTTCCTTGCCCTTGGCGGACTGCATCGCCCAGAGCGAGGTCAGCAGCGGCGTGAACAAGAAGATCATGAAGGGATTGAACGACTGGTACCAGGTGGACGGCATCGTCCAGCCGAAGAAGGTCCAGTTGGTGTTCCGGTCCGCCCAGAGCTGCATGACATTGCCCTGCTGCTCATAGACTGCCCAGAACGACGCGACGATGATACAGGCCACGACGATCGCGCCGATGCGCAGCCACTCATCCCGGGTGAGCGCGGCCTTGGTCGTTTGCGTGCCGGCCTGCTTCGCCGCGGCGGCATCGAGTCGGGTCTGCTCCAACACATCGGTCGCGAGGTGCTTCTGGTTCATCAGGTAGACCGTCAGGCCGATCAACATGCCCACGCCGGCGGCAGCGAATCCGTAGTGCCAGCCGACCTTCTGGCCCAGCGTGCCGCACACCAGCGGCGCGAGGAACGCGCCAAGGTTGATGCCAACATAGAAGATCGAGAACGCGCCGTCGCGGCGCGGGTCGCCCTGCGGATAGAGCAGGCCCACCTGCGTCGAGATATTCGGCTTGAAGCAGCCATTGCCGAGGATCAGGAACATGAGCGCGGGGAAGAACATGGACTCGATGGCCATCAGGAAGTGACCGATGGCCATGAGCAGGCCGCCGATCACCACGGTCTTGCGCTGGCCCAG
>JANLOU010000455.1:0-1752 GCA_031366735.1 Candidatus Eiseniibacteriota bacterium | reverse complement strand
TCAGCCCGGCCAGAGCCGGCGGCCACAGGGTCGGCGGCGGATCTGGAACAGGGGTGTCGAACGAACCATCGGGCATCGCGCGAAGCCGCCCGAGCCTGCGCTCGGAGGGTTCGTTGTTGCCGTCGATGTAGCCCCCAAGATTTTGCGCGTTGATCCAAGCCGATCCGCCTGAAACGACCACCCTCGAATCCTCGAGCTCGGTAGTTCCAGCATACCATCTCCTTTGCGACATATCGGCTGGAATACTCCAGGTGTTGTCGAACGGACTGAAGATCCGGGTTGCAGCCGTACCGGTCTCCCCAGCTCCCGGCTGTGTGCCGCCAGCCGTTATAAAGCGCTGCTGCTGGCCAAGTTGGCTATGCGCTGAACAAAAAATGTCCGCTCCCAACGGTATCGCCAAGGGTCGGTTGTCCCAGCCAGTCGGCCAGCCCTGGACATCGGAAAGCGAAGGCGCCGAGGTCGGCGTTGGCCCGTCATAGCCTGGCAGGAACAGAATGCCCCCGTCGAGGATGTCGCCGTTCCGGTGTGCTCCCCTCCACCAAAGGACCTGCGTCGCGAACTCTGCCGAGTCGGACGGCATCGTGATCATGTGGACCGCGGTCGCCGTGAAGGCCTGATGGTTGGACCAGACCCCCATGTTGGAAGGGGCGTTCGCGGGAGGGACCGCCAAAGCCGGGCCGGCTCCGATGACGAGCGAAGCAGCGGCCAGCGCAAGCTGAATCGCATGGACTCTGCTCGAGGCGCTTGGGTAGAATCGTCCTGTGCGTCGACCGTGCATCGCGACCCCCTGGCTCGATGATGACTCGGACACGTTGCCGATGACCCGTACAATATCGGACATCTTGACTGAATTGATTGTTATCCGACTCCGATGTCAAGGAGAATATAACCTTGCGATCCGCCCCCCTCCGGACTCCTGCTGGACACAGGCCTCTGGTACGCACCATCGCCTGGCTGCTCGGTGCGGCCCTGATCACCACTGCCGCGCCCCCCGCGATGGCCGCATGGCCTGCCCGCGGCCTTGCCTTCTGCCAGGGTGACACATGTGACGGAATGCAAAGCTGCATCATCGAGGCCGATGGCACCGGTGGCGCGGTACTGCTGTGGGAGCGGGACTACATGGGCCTCGCCGCGCAGCGCATCACCCGCGACGGGCTGCGTGCGCCTGGCTGGCAGCCCAATGGCAGCACGGTGACGCGTGTGCCGGGCCGGCAGGAGCAGCGCAACAGTTGCCCCGATGGCGCCGGTGGCACATTCGTCGTGTGGACCGACGTCTCGCCGGATCAGAGCATTTACGCCACGCATCTCACGGCGACTGGGGCCCTCGCACCCGGATGGCCCGTGAATGGCTTGGTCATCTGCGGCGCGAGGCGGGCCCAGTACACCTGGCTGGAGGCGTGCATGTCCGATGGCGAGGGTGGTTTCTACGCCGTCTGGTATGACACCCGCAACGGCGAAACCACCAGTTGGGACGTCTACTGCCACCGCATCCGCGCCGATGGATCCCCGCACCCCGGCTGGGCCGTGGACGGGCAACCGGTATGCACCGCACCGGACGGCCAGCTCGTCCCGCTCTTCGCCCCGGATGGGCAGGGCGGCGTGTTCATCACCTGGGGGGATGACCGACGCGGAGCCTGGTTGCAGCGCCTTCTGCCGGACGGCACGCGAGCCCCTGGATTTCCCCCCGATGGCAAGCTAGTACTGGCCGCTGGATTGCCTGGGTATGCGACGGACACCGGGAGCTTCACTCCG
>JANLOU010000395.1:0-4696 GCA_031366735.1 Candidatus Eiseniibacteriota bacterium | reverse complement strand
CCGACAGCGTGACCTGCACGCTGGCCACGTAGTTCCGGTTCCAGATCGGCTCCAGGAAGGAATTGGCGAAGAGGAAGTACAGGATGTTCATGATTGCCTCCTTCGCCAGGAAGTGATCGATGCGGAAGATCGCGTCTTCGGGAAACACCGCGCGCGCGACCTGATTGAGCTTGCGGGCCGAGTCCAGGTCGCGGCCGAACGGCTTCTCGACGATGACGCGCGCATGCTCGGCCAACCCGGCAGCGCCGAGCCCGTTGATCACGATGTCGAACAGCGAAGGCGGAATGGCCAGGTAGTGCGCCGGGCGCCGCGCCTTGCCGAGCGCCAGCTTGAGCGCGGCGAAAGTCTCGGGATTGTTGTAGTCGCCATCCACATAGCGCAGCAGCGCGAGTAGCCGGCGCAGCGCAGGGACGTCGTCGATCCCGCCGGCAGCGCGGATACCGTTCTCGGCGTGTGAACGCAGCTGCGCAACGCTCCAGCCCGAGAACGCGACGCCGATCACCGGCACCTTGAGCGCGCCGCGCTTCACCATCGCGTACAGCGCCGGGAAGATCATCTTGTGGGCGAGGTCGCCTGTGGCGCCGAAAACCACCAGCGCGTCGGACGGCAACGGACGCTTGGGAGCACGCGCCATGTCAACTCGCTCCCAGTGGCTTCTCGTGGTGTCCGCCGAACTGCTTGCGCATGGCCGACAGCACCCGGTCGGCGTAGTCCGCCTGGCCGCGCGACGCGAATCGTTCGAACAACGCTGCGGCGAGCACCGGCGCCGGCACGCCCTCGTCGATCGCCGCCTCGAGCGTCCACCGCCCCTCACCCGAATCCGACACTCGCCCCGCGTATCCCTGCAGCTCGGGATCGTCGAGCAGCGCGGCAGCGGTCAGGTCGAGCAGCCACGAACCGATCACGCTGCCCCGGCGCCACACTTCGGCGATCTCGGGCAGGTCGAAGTCGTAGGCGTACGCCGCGGGAGTCCGCATCGGCGCGGTCTCGGCGTCCGCATCGTGCGTTCGCTTGCCGGCATCGGCGTTGCGGAGAATGTTGAGTCCCTCGGCGAGCGCGGCCATCATCCCGTACTCGATACCGTTGTGGACCATCTTCACGAAGTGACCCGCGCCCTGCGGCCCGCAGTGGAGGAATCCTTGCGCGGCGCTGCCGGCGCGCTCGCCTCGACCGGGAGTCGGAGAAGCCGCGTCGCTGCCGGGCGCGAGCGCCGCGAAGACTGGCCCCAGGCGCGCGACCGGAGCGGCATCACCGCCGATCATCAGGCAATACCCGCGGTCGAACCCGGCCACCCCTCCGCTGGTACCCACATCCACATAGTGGATCCCGCGCGGCTGCAACTCGGCGCCGCGACGGATGTCGTCGCGATAGTGCGAGTTCCCACCGTCGATCACGATGTCGCCGGCCCCGAGCAGCGGCGAGAGCTCATCGAGCACGCGATCGACCACGGCTGCGGGCAACATCAGCCAGATGGCGCGTGGCGCTGCCAGTTGTGCAACCAGGGACTGGAGTGACTCCGCCCCGACGACCCCAGGATGAATGAGCGTCTGGACCGCTGCCGGGTGCAGGTCGAAGACCACGCACTCGTGGCCGCCGGGCGTCAGGCGCCGAACCATGCTGGCACCCATGCGTCCCAGGCCGATCATGCCGATCTGAATGGCGAACCTCCCTCGAACGCGGCGCTCCGGGCCGGAATGGTCACATCTGGAATTGCAGGAGCCACGCCTCTTTCTATAGATGAACGCCAGTTCCGTGCCAGCTCGCGGCCTTTGTGCCGCGCGGGTCCAAGCCCTTGCGGGCACGGGCGATGTCGGCTTCTAAGCCCGGTTCACAGTTGCGGCGGACCGCAACGATCTCGTTGCCCGCGGAGAGACCTGCACACGCGAAGGCGATTGCTACAATTCGGAAACTGCTGGAATCACGTTTCGGGCATGACCGACTCACTCGCGGGCGAGACTTCCTAAATCGCCTTGCGATAGCTCGGGTACGTGGCGCCGCGAGTGCCGGCGCGGGCAATGCGCTCGCACGCTGCGCGAGATACGCGCGTCGACAAACAGCGGCGGGGTACCGGTGACTATTTGAGCCTCACAGCCTCAGGCCTGTAGACTTATCCCCAAACGAACGGCACCTCGCTCACTCACCATGGAGACTTCATGAACGCCTGCTCCGCTCCCCTCTCGCCCGCCTACAACCGCTTCGCGCGCTTGCTGCACGGACGGGCGCTGCCCACCGCGCTCGTCACCTTGGCCATGCTGATGGCCGCCAAGCCTCGCCTTGTGTGTGCGGGAGCGTTCGTGGCCGGCACAAGCACGAACATCACCACGATCGCAGGGCCCCGCTCGGTGGCGGTGGGCGACTTCAACGGCGACGGCATCATGGACATGGTCGTGGGCAACGAGGGCGGCGGCGGCTATTCCGCCTTCCGCGGAACTGGCGGCGGGGCGTACGCGGCACGGTGGGACAACGCCACCGGGGCCCTCACGGGAACCGTCGTGGTCGCTGACTTCGACGGAGACGGCAAGCTCGACCTGGCCATGACCCAGAGCAACATCGCCCGGGTCCTGATCCATCTGGGCTACGGCGACGTCACGTTCGCCCCCACGCTGTCGATGGCGTCGCCCGCCAACCCCCAAGGCCTGGTCGCGGCGGACTTCAACGGCGACGGCAAGATCGACTTGGCGGCCACAGGCTACGCCACGACCAGCACGGGCACGGTGGCGGTCTACCTCAACACCTCCTCTGGCCCGGGCAATGTCACGTTCGCCCCGCGCACGGACTACGCGTGCGGCGCGCAGCCCCTCAGCATCGCGGCCGGCAAGCTCTCCCATACTTCCAACTTGCCGGACCTGATCACTGCGAACTCGAACGCCAATCCGGGTTCCTCCACGATCCTGTTCAACGACGGCACGGGTCACTTCGGCAATCGTCAGGACCTACGGACTTGCCGAAGCAGCTACGCGGTGGCCGTGGGCCAGGTATACCTGGGCTTGGACCGGGACCAGATCGTGATCGCCAATCGCGACTCGGCGTCGGTGACGCTGCTCGTGTACGACGAGGCCAACACAGGCTGGTGGCGGCGCGACTACGCGGCGGCCGCCGGTCCGCGCTACGTGACGATCGCCGACGCCGACGGCGACGCCAACCAAGACGTGCTGGTCACCTCGTACGACGGGAACAAGGTGTCGGTGTTCTCGCCCAATCATTCGGCGCTCGGCCTGAACCCGCGCGTGGACGTGACCGCGACCAGCAATCCGTACTCGGTGGCTGTCGGCAACCTCAACGGCGATCTCAAGCCCGACCTCGTGTTCACCTGCCGCGGCGCGTCCAACATCACCATGGTGCGGGGCGCGCCCAAGCGCGGCTGGGCGCTGGGCGACACGATCCCCACATTCACGGGCGTCAACCAGAACGGCAGCAGCTTCTCATCCGCCTACATGAGCGGCACGTGGATGCTACTCGACCTGTGCTCGGTGTGGTGCACGCCCTGCAAATATATGGCGCGCGGCACGCAGGCCCTGTACGCCACGTGGCTCGGCCACCCGAGCGTGCGCTTCGACTACGTGACCGCACTCAACGACGGCGCCACCGTAGGCACCGCGAGCACCCAGGCCGACGCGGCACAGTGGGGCAACCAATACGGGATCACGCGCCACATCCTTCATTCAGGTGGGGTGCAAGGCGGCGGCATGCAGGCACTCGCCGTGCAGAGCGAACTCACCGCCACGCCCACGCTGCGGCTGATCGGCCCCGACGGCCGGGTGCGCTGGCTGCAGCAGGGCTACGCGGAGGACAGCACCATCGCGCGCGTGCTCGCCAACCTTGCGGGCGTCGCCATGCCATCGCTGGCGCCGCTGACGCCTCCGGGCCTGGTCAGCGCCACCGAGACCGTGACGCACGGCGTGCAGAGCGTCAGCTCGCCTTCGGATCCGTCGGGCCCGTACACCTTTCCTTACAACGTCACGGGCTTCGGCGAGAACTTCACTTCGGACTTCTTCATGTCACGCAACCTCTTGGCCGGCACCGAGCAATGGACGGTGAATCTCACCAACTATCCGGTGCCTGGCGCCATGGCGCTGGCCACCAACGCCGACTGGCAGCTGACGCTCAAGAACATCGTGCTCGACCCGCTCACGCGCACCTTGCCCGCAGGCACGTTGGCCTCGGTGAGCGCGCTGGACACGTTCGGCGTGTGGCGCTCGGTGCCGGTCACGCCAACGATCACATGGGACGGCAGCACACTCACGCTGGGCGCCGTTCCCGCCGCAGCGCTGGCCGCGCTGCCGCCGACCGGTACGCTCGAGCTCGACTGGGTCATGCGCATCGGCGCCCCGATCGCGGGCGCACCCGACGTGACGCCGCTGCACGCACTGGAACTGCGCGCGCCGTGGCCGAACCCGGCTACGGGCGCGAGTCGCCTGGCGTGGTCGCAGCCGCGCGAAGCGGCGGCGAAGCTCGAGGTATACGACCTGAACGGCCGCCGCCTGCGCACGATCGAGGATCGCATCGAGCCCACCGGCGAACACGCAGCCACATGGGACCTGACCGACGACCAGCACGCGCGCGTGGGCCCGGGGCTCTACTTTGCAAGGCTCAGTGTCGATGGCCAAGGCACGCGCACGCAGCGCGTGATCGTGGTGCAATAGCGTCGCGCGGGCCGTTCGTCGGACCATCGGCGCACGGCCCCACGCCGCCTATC
>JANLOU010000373.1:0-2355 GCA_031366735.1 Candidatus Eiseniibacteriota bacterium | reverse complement strand
CTACTTAATGCCCGGCAGCGTTGCCACCGAGTTCGGCCGCGGCACCGCCGCCAAGCAGGATTGGGCGCTGCAGCCCGAGGATGTGGGCGAGATGGTGGTGGACCTGCTCAAGACATCGCCGCGCGCACTGCACAGCCGCGTGGAGATGCGCCCGGCGAAGCCGAAGAAGGGGTGAGGAGGGGTGCGGCCCTCACGGGTGCGATGACGGTGGCGGTGGCGGCGGCGGTGGCGGCGGTGGCGAACTCAGCGCGAGCTTGCGTCGGACGCCGGTGTAGTTCGCGGAAGTCAGGTAGAGCGCGCCGAACGGGACATTGAATAGTGGGTCCAGACCGGGAATTAAAGCCCTTGTGCCCGACCGATCCACGTGGATGTCTTTCGAGAACTGGAACCGGTAGTCCGTGAGTTCAGCCTGCCACTTGCGGACGTTGCCGGAGGAGAGGTCCACATACATGGTGGTATGAGGACCGTTTCCTCCAATAGCGGCGCACTCATCGGGAATCCATGGGAACAGCAGGCCGGTGCCACCATTGATCCACACGGGCTTTTTTGCCTGACCACCAAGTGACGTGAGCAGGCGATAGCCGGTTCCGTCGCGCCTGCAGACTGCGATCTCGTGCCGCGTGTACGTTGGTGATGGAATGTACTCAGTCCAGGCGAGCCATTTGCCGTCGGGAGAGAATACGATGTCTTCCGATTGGATCGGACGTCGGCCCTCCCGAAAGAAGAAGTGCCGCCCGCTTCCATCAAGGTGTTGGATCGCAAGCGCGAACGGACTGATCTCCTCGCCGTCCACCGCGCGGCTGAAGTACGCAACGCTATCGCCCTCAGGCATCCACCGCGCTCCCGCAATACGACCGTTGTCGGAAGCGATACGCTCGATGTCGCCGGTCTCCATGTTGACGACACCGGCCCCAAGGCCATAGCTGAGCAGCACCTCGTTTGAACCAGGCTTAGGATTCCAGTCACATCTCGCCGAGGGGCCCGTGACGGAGTACGGGACGACGAGATGAGATTCGCCGGATGCCACATCACAGACGTACAGCCCACTGCTGAAACGGGCCTGAGCATCGAATCCTGCCAAGTACGCGACTTGTCGACCATCCGGCGACCACGACGGATCGGTTCCATTAATCCCGATGTAGGCCGTTTGGCTGCAATCGAAGGGTTCCGAGGGCGCGGTCACCCCTGTCGCACGATTACATCCGACAACCGTGGCTGCAGCGAGACAGGACAAGAGCAACAGGGAAATGCTCCCCTGTCGCCAAGCTGTCCGCCGCATCATGGAGTCCACACGAGCTTGGCCGATGCCCGTGTCGCCAGGACACACCCAGCCACATCGATCAGTTGGAGTTTCACAGGTTGCGCCATTTGGCACATAGCATCTGGCAACAAGCGCGCGCGAGTCAATCCGATTCAAGTGGATCGCGTCCCTACGGCAACCTCGTCGGCTGCCGCGAGTCCGAGCTCGCGTATGTGTGCTGAGCCTGGATAAAGATCTCCCAGCATCCGGGCGAGTCTCGGTGCGAGATTCTGGCCGAGCAACAGACGCGGCGGTGCCGGATCACCCTCGCCACCGCCGCCGGTCATGCGGCTGTGTCGCCCCGCAGGCGTCGCTCCCGGTCCGCGGCAAAAGCGAGCGCGGCGCGGATGTCTTCGCGCTCGAGATCCGGAAAGTCGGCCAGAATCTCGTCCTCACTCATCCCACCGGCCAAGTAGTCGAGCACGTCGGACACAGTCACGCGGAGGTCCCGGATGCACGGCTGCCCGCTCGTTCCCGCTCTAGCGCGTGAAGTCGGTTGCCGGGTGGGACCTTCAGGTCGTCAAGGCGAGCCGCGAAGTCGATGTACTCCAGCTTTCGAATCGCCCGCCTGACGACGTCAGACTGGTTCGCCGAACGCTCGGCATCAGCGGCCGACGGTGCGCTTATACGCCCGACACCCGCGGCGCAGGGAATGGGACGCTGATCGCCCGGAGTGAGCAGACGAACCCGACCATTCCTACCGCGACGCGCAACCAGTCGAACCTCACCCAACGCGCCACGAGTCGAGCGACTTCCCCATGATCTGTCATCGCGTTTGGCGCGTCTCGGGCGACGGCCCAAAGCGCTGCGTTTGCCGGCCAAAACCAGAGCACCGTGAATACCAGCGTTACGAGCAGCATGACTGCCGGCACGGCCAGCAAGGCGCGAAACCTCGAAGGCGTATTCCAGCCGGCGATCAAGCCCCCGAATGAGCACACCAGCAACGCAACCGAACTGGGAAAGAAGTAATCGCCGGTGTCGACTGGGAAGCGGGGCCCGTAGGGCAACAGGCTGAGCGACTCCGGCGGCGAGGCGCTCCAGGCACCAACCAGCAC
>JANLOU010000372.1:0-10097 GCA_031366735.1 Candidatus Eiseniibacteriota bacterium | reverse complement strand
CGCCGACCGGCTTGTCGACCGGCAGCAACCCGTCCCACAGTCGCGGCGCGAGCCGCGGCGTTGGACGAGCGGGTGAGCCTGGGCTCACTCCTTGTCCTCGTCATCCACAACCTCACCCTTCTCGATCTTGCGCAACAGATCATCCACGCGTGCGCCGCGATCCAGGGAGTCGTCGTAGACGAAGCGGATCTCGGGCACCTCGCGCAGACCCATGCGGTCGCCCAGCTCGTGCCGCACGAATCCCGCGGCGCGCTGCAATCCCTCCATCGTCATGTCGCGCTCGGCCGGCTCGCCGGAGACCATCACGAAGATGCGGGCGAATGCGAGGTCGTGGGTGATCTCGACATCGGTGACGCTGACACGCGCGGTGACGCGCGGATCGCGCAGTCGCCGCTCAAGGATATCGGCGACCTCGCGGCGCATGAGATGCGCAACTTTCTCGGGCCTGATCCTCATTCGATGCGCTCCTGCCATAAGACGATACGGCGACCCGCCGGTCATGACGGGCCGCCGTTCGTGGACCGATACTACAGTGTACGGGCGAGTTCCTGCACCGTGAACGATTCCAACTTGTCGCCCGCGGCGACATCGTTGTAGCCATCGAGTGAAACACCGCACTCGAAGCCGGTGAGCACCTCGCGCGCGTCATCCTTGAACCGCTTGAGCACTTCGATCCGGCCCGTCCAGACGGCCGCACCCGCGCGCATCACACGGATCTTCTCGTTTCGCGAGATCTTGCCCTCGGTCACCATGCAACCTGCCACGACCGACCCCTTGGAGAGATGGAAGACCTGGCGAACCTCGGCCACGCCCAGCACCACTTCCTTGAGTTCGGGCTTCAGCATGCCTTCGAGGGCGGACTTCACCTCCTCGACGGCCTTGTAGATGATGTCGTACAGACGGATCTCGACCTTCTCGCGTTCCGCCATCTCGCGCGCCTTGACGTCCGGACGCACATGGAAGCCCACGATGATCGCATTCGAGGCCGCCGCGAGCAGCACGTCGGACTCGGTGATCTGACCCACCGCCTGGCGGATGATGCGCACCGCGACTTCGGGGGTGGCGAGCTTCTGCAGCGATTCGCCCAGCGCTTCGACCGAGCCGTCCACATCGCCCTTGATGACCATCTTGAGCTCGTTCGGGCCACCCGAGGCGAGTTGCGAATAGAAGTCGGTGAGCGTGACCGCCTTGGCCGACCGGAACTCGTGCTCCCGATGCAATGCCGCCCGCTTGGCCGCGATCTCGCGCGCCTCGCGTTCATCCTCGAGCGAGACGAACAGGTCACCCGCGCCCGGAGTGCTCGCCCAACCCAGTACTTCGACGGGCACGGACGGGCCCGCTTCCTTCACGGGTTGCATGCGCTCGTTGAACATCGCGCGCACGCGACCATGGTTCTGCCCTGCGACGAAGGGATCCCCGATCCGCAGCGTGCCGCTCTGCACCAGCAGGCTGGCCACGACGCCGCGCCCCTGCTCGACGCGAGCCTCGAGCACCACGCCCTTGGCGCGGCGATCGGGATCGGCCTTGAGCTCGAGCAGTTCGCACGAGATCAGGATCATGTCGAGCAACTTGTCGATATTCGTGCCCTTCTTGGCGGAGATCTCGACGCAGACATACTTGCCGCCGAACTCCTCGACCACGACTCCGTGGCCCGCCAACTCGGTCTTGATGCGGACCGGGTCCGCTGCGGGAAGGTCCGACTTATTGATTGCGACCACGATCGGCACATTCGCCGCCTTGGCGTGATCGATGGCCTCGATCGTCTGCGGCATGACGCGATCGTCGGCGGCGACGACCAGCACCACGACATCCGTGACCTGTGCGCCTCGGGCACGCATGGCGGTGAACGCCTCATGGCCAGGCGTATCGAGGAAAGTGATGTGCTGCCCGCTCGGAACGGTCACTTCGTAAGCGCCGATGTGCTGCGTGATCCCGCCCGACTCGCCCGCAACGACATTCGTGCGACGCACATAGTCGAGGAGCGATGTCTTGCCATGGTCGACATGACCCATGACGGTGACGACCGGCGCACGCGGCTTGAGCTTCTCGGCCGAGACTTCCTCGACCGAGGTCTCCGCATCCTCTTCCCCGAACTCCGAGACGATCTCGACTTCGTAGCCGAACTCGTCGGCCACCGCCTGCATGGAGTCCTTGTCGAGACGCTTGTTGATCGTGGCCATCAGGCCCATGCGCATGCACGCCGCGATGGCCTCCTGCGGCCGCACCTGCATCATGTTCGCCAGCTCGGCAACGGTGATGAACTCCGCCGCACGCAGCAGCTTGATCTCCTCGACGATCTCCGCCCCGGTGGCGTCGTCGCGACGGCGATGCTTGCGCCGCCCCTGGGTGGTGTCGAGGCTGGCGAGGGTCTTGCGGACCGACTCGGCCGCAACCTTCTCGTCGACCTTGCTCTTCTTCTTGCGGTCACGCCCGCCACGACCACGCCCACCGGGACCGCCGCTGGGGCCGCCCGGGCCGCCGCCGCCGAAACTGGGACGGCCACCACCACTCTGGCCGCCTCCGAAACCGCCGGGACGACCGCTTCCCTGACTGGAGCCGGTGCCGTAGCCCGATCGCGGAGCACCTCCACCCCCGGTCGGGGCGCTGCTGTAGCCACCGGTGCGCGGGGCGCCGCCACTCTGGCCGCCACCACTGTAGCCCCCGGTGCGCGGAGCGCCACCGGTGGATCCACCGCTGTAGCCGCCCGGACGCGGGCTGCTCGGAGCGCCGGCGGGACGCGGAGAACCCTGCCCCGGTCGCGTGCCCTGATAACCGGGTCGGGCGCCGCCCTGCCCCGGACGCGTCGCATTGTTGCGCGCATCCTGCGCGGACTGCGGCACCCGCGGTGAAGTCGACGGGGTCGCCGCCGCCGCTGCGATCGCCGAGGTGGCCGCCTGCTGGGCACGCATGCGGTCGTCACGCGCACGATCCTCGCGCGCACGCTGCGCCTCGTGCTCCTGCTGCTTCACGACCTGCGAACGAGCCGCCGCCTTCTCGGTGGCGAGCTCGGTGCGGACCTTCTCGACCACATCGGTCGGGATGGTGCTCATGTGATTCTTCACTTCGATGCCGAGCTTGCGTGAGATCTGCAGGATCACATCACTCGACATCCCAAGGTCCTTGGCGACCTCGTAGACACGCAGCTTCTTGGCCGCAGGGCTATTCGGCATGGGGCTCTCCTTCCGCGGCGGCTGTCGAAGCCGGCACCTCGACAACATCCAGATCGATGTCGTCGGTGCCCGCCTCCATCTCTGGCGTGAACTCCAGGTCAGCCGCGGCCTCAAGATCCGGCGCGACCGGCGGGTGAGCTGCCAGGTATTCCAATGCTGTCGCGAGCACCTTCTCGGCGGTCTTCTCGCCGATGCCCGGGATCTCGATCAACTTATCGAGCGGCGTGGCGACCAGTTCCTGCACGGTCTCGATCCCACCGCTGATGAGCTTCTCCGTCGTCGCTTCGCCCAACTCGAGCAGCTCCACTTCGATCCGGCTGGCCCGTTCGAGATCGTGGCGCTTCTTCTCCTCGCTCTTGCTGATCAAGTCGATCTTCCAACCGGTCAGGCGCGCCGCGAGCCGGGCGTTCTGGCCACCCTTGCCAATGGCGAGCGAGAGCTGGTCATCGGCGACCACGACCATCATGCGCTTCTCGGCTTCGAGCACCTTGACGTCCATGACGCGGGCCGGCGACAGCGCGCGCGACACGAACACGGCCGGGTCGGTCGACCACGGCACGATGTCGATCCGCTCACCACCCAGTTCGCGCACGATGCTCTGCACGCGCGACCCCTTCAGGCCCACGCACGAGCCCACCGCGTCGACGCGGGCATCGGTCGAGAACACCGAGATCTTGGACCGGGCGCCAGCTTCGCGGGCCACCGCCTTCACCTCGACGATGTTCTCGGCGATCTCGGGCACTTCGCTTTCGAACAGCCGGCGCAGGAAGTCCGGATGGGTGCGCGAGAGGATCACCTGAGGGCCCTTGGCCGACTTGTCCACATTGATCACGACCGCGCGGACATAGTCGCCCTGACGATGATACGACCGCGGAATCTGCTCGCGCGCCGGCAGGAAACCTTCGTTGAAGTCCAGTTTGACGATGACATTCCCACGGTCCACCTGCTGCACGATCCCGCGCACCAGTGTGCCGATCTTGTCGGAGTACTCCTTGAAAACGCGCTCACGCTCCGCCTCGCGCACGCGCTGGATCAGCACCTGCTTGGCGGTCTGGATCGCGTTACGACCGAACTCGGAAATGGGCAGCGGGATGCGCACGACATCGCCCACCTGGGCGTCCGGCTTGTGCGCGCGCGCCTTCTCGACCGGCCACTGGCAGGCCGGGTCCTCGACATTCTCGACCACCGTCATGCGCAGCGCGCACTCGAGCGTGCCGCTCTGATCGTTGAACTGCACTTCCACATCCGCGGTCGCGCCGTGCTTCTTGCGAACCGCACTCGCCAACCCCTGCTCGAGTGTCTCGATGAGCATGGCGCGATCGACGCTCTTCTCACGCGTGATCTGGCTCAATGCATCCAAGATCTCGTTATTCATTGACCCCTCCCCGCGGGCGATGCTCCGCCGGCTTGCGGCCCTTGGGGTTCCGTAAGCCTTCCCACGGATCCACCACCAGTCGGGCCGATTTGACCTCGGCCCACTCGAACCAATGTTCCACACCATCTTCCAGACGAACGCCCGCCCGCCCATCCACCGGACCCAGCAGCACCCCGTCGAAGTTGCGACGGCCATCCTTGGGTTCGTGCGTGGAGAGCATGACCTGTGTTCCGGAGAAACGCTGGACATGTTCCAGCGTGCGCAGCGGTCGCTCGAGCCCGGGCGAACTCACCTCGAGGTGGTAGGCCCCGGGAATGAGCTGATTCATATCGATCGCATCGGACAACTGACGACTGAACTGGACACAGTCCTCCATGGCGACTCCCCCCGGCTTGTCCAGGTAGACCCGGATGATCCGATGGCGCCCCAAGGATGTCTGTTCCACATCCACCAACTCGTACCCCGCCTCTTCGGCCAAAGGTAGCGCCAGCAGGCGGACTTCCTCACGAACTTCCACGCGCACTCCTACAAAGACAAAGAAAGGAGTGGGCGCACCTGCCCCACTCCTGACCAACAAAGTAACCGACGCGGCCGCCTTCCCGCAAGCCGGGCGGCCGGGATGGTCAGGCCGGCCCACGCGGAGCGGCGGTGGGACTAGGGGCGGGCCAGAGCGGAGTGGTACACCAGCCACGCGGCCACCCGGGAGACCTCGGCGAGGCTCTGGGGCGACACCTGGTCCGGGGTGTCGCGGTGTGTGTGCCAGGCCGGGTAGTCGAAATCGATGATGTCCACCGTCGGAAGTCCGGCATCGAGCAGGGGGACATGGTCGTCGATGACCGTGTACCGCACCTCGTCGTGGAAGGAACGCGCCGAGGTGGCCGCGGCAGCCTCGGCGACCAACGCCACCAGATTGGCTGCGCGCGACGCCGAGCCCCCCTCTTGATAGATGGCCAGGTCCTTGTCGCCGACCATGTCGAACAGGAACCCCGCGCGCGGCCGCCCCGGCGCCCCCACCTTTGGCAAGCGGGCCGCATATCCCTTGGCGCCGAGGGAGAAGAGTTCGCCGTTGTCGGCGTTGCCGAGGTCCTCACCATCGAAGAACACCAGATCCACACCCACCGCGGGGGCTCTGCGACTCATGAGCTCCGCCACCTCGAGCAACACCGCGACCCCCGAGCCCGCATCGTTCGCGCCCGGAACTGGCAATGCCCGCTTGGACGAGTCGGGATCCTGATCGCACCAAGGGCGCGTATCGAAGTGAGCGCATAGCAGGATGCGATTCCCCTCGTGCGGCCCGAAACGACCGATCACATTGGTCAGCGGCAGCGGGCGGCCAAGCGAGGAATCCACGAAAGCCTGCCGCTCCACTCGCCCACCCAGCCGTGTGAGTTCGCTCGCGATCCACTCGCGGACCGCAGCATTGCCGGGCGTCCCCGAGACGCGCGCTCCCTGCGCCACTTGGTGCTCGACCCGCTTCCAAGCGCGCTGCCCATCCACGGCAAGGCGCTCGCTGCACGCCGCCGGCAGGGCCAGCAGGAACAGCAGCACGGGCTCCGGGCGCAGGAACCGGCGCATCAGAAAGTGAACTGTGCGCGGACTTCGACGCGCACGCTCCGGCGGATGACCTTTTTGGTGTTATCGCGATTCTCGCTGAATCCAAGCGTCATATTTCCCGTCACATTATTGCTGAAACCGTAGCTTCCCGAGCTGTTCACCGAGAGCCGCGTGTCATCCACGGGACTCTGGATATCCCCGGACGCCAGTTCGGTGCCCGCCTTGCGATGCGAGTAGACCGTCGCCAGCTGCAGATTCACGCTGCTGCGAATAGTGCTGGTCTTGCCCAGGAAGGTGACCTTCTGCCCCTGCGAATACGACCGGCTGAGCGTGAAATTGAAATCGGTATTCTGATCGCGCTGGGTCGCCGTCGCCCCTTGGAACACCTGGCGTGTCGAGTTGTAGTGGTCGATCCGCATGTCCGCCTGAGCGCCGTTCTTGAAACCGCCGCGCACCGAGATGAGGGGACGGTAATCATCGCGCGAGGCCGAGGCGATCTTGTCGTCGCGGCCATACTGGAAGTCCTGCGAGGTCGAGCGCGAGAAGGCCGTCCGCAACTGCGGGTTCGTGAGCAGCTTGGTGAAGCGCAGGATCTGCGCCACTTGGCCGTATTCCAGCTCGAAGTCCGGAAAACGAGCTTCCTTCTGGCGGCTCACCACGCCGTTGGCCACATTGGTACGATCGCCGAAGCTCAAACGCGCGCTCACCACGCTGCCATACACCAGCGGGATGCGCGTGCGCGCGCCGGTGCGCCAATCGAGGCCCCGCTGGTCGGTGTTGCCGAAGACCGCCTCGGTGGCGCCATTGGCTGCACCGAATCCGGGGTTCTCGGCAAGCCCCACCAAGTACAACAGGCTTGGCGTGCCCGTCACGCGCGAGTAGTTCGAGGATCGGGTCACCGAGAGGTCGGTGGAGATATTGCCGAGACGCTGGACCAGACTCTGCCAGCGGAGTTGGCGCGCGGCCTTCTTGGTGCCTGCGACCGCGGCTCCCGTATCGGGTTGCACGGGCCTGGGAGGTGGCGCGACACCAGTGGCCACCCCGAAGCGATCGAACGGGAAGTCCCAGTTCATCGTGGCGCTCTGCCCGTTCGCGATCGCGCGCACGCCGAGATTCTGGGACTGCGTGTCGTTGTTCTGGCTGTAGTTCGACTGCCAATTGAGCGAGGGCCGCAGCCACGCCCCCCGCTGCAGCGTATAACCGCTCCGCATACTCTGTCGCCACGCCACCACGCGTCCCAGATTGAGCCCCGCCACCTTGTCGTTCTGCACGCCCTCGAGCGAGAGGTTGCGACGGGCCTCGACATGGTGACTGAACATCTCGACCGGCTTGGTGTCCATGCCCATGTCCAGGCCGGCGGTGCGGCCGCTGAGCGAACTCGTGGGCAGGAGTTCTCCGGAGCCGTCCGTGGCACGGGTGAGCGTCACATTCTTGGATGTGCCAACATTGTAGTTGGCGTAGATGCGCTCGGGCAGCGGATAGAACTTGCCTGTTTTGGTGAAGGGCAATCCGAACCGGAGCAAGCTGCGCGGTGCGGCGTTGTACCCCAGCGCCCCATTGACCGACTCGAACCGGGACACATTCACCGGCGTACGCGAATCGGTGAGGGACCGATTGATGTTTCCGGTCATGCCGCCGATCGTGTAACGCAGGAGCGGGTTCGAGCGTTCACTCCAGACGCGTGAGTAGCTCGTCCCAAGGCTGCGCGACAACGAGCGGGTCTCGCTCGCCTCCTGCTGCGCACCCGAGCGGAACACATCGTCTCCCGCGGTGAATCGCGGCTTGGAAGAGTTGAGGTTGTAGACGAAGTTGACGGGCAGATTGATCCCCGTCCCCTCGAAGAATCGGTGGGTATCGAATCGGGAGGTGATGGCCAGCGCGGTCTGGCGGTTCCCCGACCCGCGCGTCTCCCCCACCGAGAGGAAGTCGGCATCCCGTGAGTTCCAAGCCACATTGTAGTCCAGCAGGTTCGCCACTTTGCCGTTCACAAGGAGGCGGTTGGCCACACCGACATCCTTGGCAACATCCGTGGCGCGCAACTCATCGAACCACAACTGCCCTTCCTCGAAAGTCTGGGTCGCGCTCTCGTTGATGATGCCGAACGAAATGCGTCTCAGTCGGGTGAACGAGGGGCGCCCCTTGATCACGAGTGAATCACCCGCCTCCGACAGCAGCGCGCGGTACAGCACGGGATCGGTCTTGGGGAAATCCAGTTCCGTCTTGAAGGCCGACAGCTTGGCAAGCTCGACCTGGATATCCTCCCACCCGATGCTCAGGGGCTCGGACGACCTCGGCAGGCGGCGCTTGACCTCATAATAGTTGCGCCCCTGCTCATCCGAGGCGAAGCGCAGGAAGTAGTAAAGGTCGCCCGAGGTCGGATCATAGCCGGGCACGCGGAACGCCGACGCGTACCAGCGCAGCTTGCCGTAACGGCTGTAGTTCTCCTCGAGTGAGAAGGTCTTGTACGCCTCGAGTGTGTCCTGTGGCGCAAGGCGCTTGAACTCGAGCGCGATCGACTGCTCGCGGCGGGTGAGCGCCTGGCTGCCATTGCGGGTCTCGCCGGGATCGAACGGCGCCACATAGATATCGGCATTGTCCACGGTGTTCACCGAGTTGAGCGTGACCGTGGTGAGCAAGGTGTCCGCTTGGGCCTTGGTGAGCTCCGCGGTGCGCCAGCGCGAGCCCACGATCTCGACGCCTCCCAGCATCAACAGGGGGCGCCGTTCGGTCGCTCCTGTCGAGTCGCTCTTCTGCAGGCCCTCGAGCCACACCCGGACATGGCGCGCGATCGTCAGGTCCGGCACGCCGAACTGCACCCGCAAACTGTCAGTGAGCGGGATGCGATAGCGGCGCCAGCCGTTCGAGGAATCCGCCAAGGCGAAATCGCGGCGAACATCGGTCACCAGATACGGACTGTTCGCATCGCCCAGCGGGATCGTGTACTCGAAGTAGTCCTCCTGCGTGTCCATGTGGTCATTGAGGTTGAGGTCCTCGGTGTCTGGAATCGGCAGCAGGGTCTTGTTGCCCTCGACGCCGTTCGTGCTGGTGTAGCGGCGCGGATCGATCTCCTTGAAGTTGCCGTCGGTGGTATGGAAGTCATCCCCTTCGGGGTCGTCGGCCCGACTCGCGGTGATCAGATCGGCGACGGTCACAGGCGTCTCTTCCTTGCTCAACTTACCGTCGTAGCCGGTGTCCTCGTTGTTCGTGTCGGTGACGATCAGTTGGTTGTCGCGCGGCTTCTTGTCCTCGGAATCCAACACACCATTCGGATTGCGATTCGGTGCGCGCATCATGTCCTCGCTCACCACGCCGAGGTCGACATGCAGCTTCACATTCAGCCCGCGGATGCGATCGATGGGCGGCACCACGCCGAGGTCGTGATGATCGGCGAAATCGTTCACCCAGAGTTCGATGAACTGGGAACGCGACAGGTCGATACCCACCTGATCGAGTGGATAGGTGAGACCCGCCCAGAGCGTATCGGTGTCCGCTCCGGTCGTCGGGCGACGCGGCACCGACATCGCCAGAACCTGGCGGGGATTCTGCGCGCCCTGAGCGTCCGATAGGCGCGGGCGCAGGTCCCGCTCCTTCACCACATTCGGCGGCGAATACCAGTGCAGTTCCGCGTTCTTCTGGCTTGGCAGGTCGAGGAAGGATTGCGAGAATGCGGCGCGCCCCGCCACGATAGTGGTCGCGCGCTTGGGAACGCTCGACCACTTCCAGCGCTCCGGTGTCATGGGCAGCGAGACCGCGTCGCGCACGCCCTCCATGTCGTCGATGAACACTTCGTTGCGCGTGTTGGGATTGGGGAACGACATGCCGGCCTCGGCCTGGATATTGAACTCCCACGGCGTCGAGGTGCGCACCCACGGTAGCCAGTCGGCCAGCCGCGTGAGGAACGAGGGACGGAAGCGCCAGTCGCCGTTCAAGTCGGTGATGACCGTGCGGGACGGTTCCTCGCCGAGCCGCGGCCGCAGATCCTGCGCGCCCTTGCTCTC
>JANLOU010000326.1:0-5022 GCA_031366735.1 Candidatus Eiseniibacteriota bacterium | reverse complement strand
TTGCGGATGCGGGCGCGTTCGGCGAAACCCAGACTCTGCACCGGCTTGCCATCCAGCCAGTAGCTGCCCCCCGTGGGCGAATCGAGCAGGCCCAGGATGGACAGCAGCGTGGACTTGCCGCAGCCCGAGGGGCCCGAGATCGACACATACTCGCCCCGCTGGATGTCGAGGTGCACACCCGAGAGCGCATGCGTCTCGACTTCATCGGTGTAGAACACCTTGGTCACGCCGTCCAAGCGGAGCAACGGTTGGGTGGCCTCTGCGCTCAGCGTGGCCGAGCCGCGCGCTGCGGTCACGGGTCGATCATTCGTCGTCACGGACATTCGATGCTCCTCCTTGCGCCGTTCGGGCGCAGACTTATTGCAACCGCACGCGAGCCACGGCATCCCATCGGGACATCTCCGAAAGGATCACCTGGTCGCCGACCTTGAGCCCTGCCAGCACTTCGATGGTGTTCACAGAACCGCGCCCGAGTTTGACAGGCACCCGTGTTGCCGTGCGGCCATCCGAGCCCAACACGAACAGGCCGACCGTGGCCTCGCTGGAGCCGTCTGCAGGACGACCCACGAACAACACATCGGGCAGCCGCTCGATCTCAATCGTCGCGTCGACCGACAGATCGGGGCGTGAACCGCGCGGCAACGGACCCTCGATGGCGACATCGACCGCGACGGTGCCGCCCTGCGCACCCGGGTCGATGCGAGCAACATGGCCCTTGACGGTGCCGTTGCGGGTGTCCACCACGACCGGCAGCCCGAGCGCGACATCGCGCGCCTGCGTCTCGGGCACCCGCACCACCGCCTTCAAACGGTCCTGCCCCGCCACGCGGGCCAGTTCGGCGCCGGGGTTCACCCACTCGCCCGGCTGCAACGACAGCGATTGCACCACGCCAGCCTGACCTGCACGCACCGTCATACTGGCAACGCGATCGCGCTGGAACTGGGCGATCGCACGCAGGCGGTCGACTTCGGAGCGTTTGAGTTCGAGTTGTGCCCGGAGCGCATCGGTCAGCAGCACCAATCGCGATTTCTCGCTCTCGTGGAGCGAGTGCGCCTCATCGAGTTTATCGCGCGCGCGGTCGATCTCCATGCCCGAGGCAAGGCCATCGGCCGCGAGCCGCTCGGCCACCTTCACGCCGCGCTCGGCCTCGTGCATCTGCGTGCGGGTCGACGCCACGGCAGAGACCGCGCCCAGCCGCTGCGACTCGAGCGTGCTGCGCAGCGCCGCCAGGTCCGCTTCGGCCAGCTTGACCTGCCGCTCCGCATCGAGCGCCTGCAACTGCACATCGGGATTGCTCATCTCGAGCAGCACCGTGCCCACTTCGACCTTGGCTCCCGGGCGCACGATCACCCGCTCGATGCGACCCGCGGTGAGCGCAGAGACCACGCGCAGGTCTTCGGGCACCAATGTGCCCGTGCCGCGCACTTGCCGCAGCATCTCGCCGCGCTTGACCGTGTCGATCCAGAGCGTTGAGCGCTCGACCGAAGGGGCGGCCGGCTTGAGCCGCGACACCCCCAGCGTGGCGAGCAATACCAGCAGCACGCCGCCGAGGATGTACCAGCGGGCATCGCGCTTCACTCGCACTCGGGGGATATCCAGAGGAAGCTCCTTCGAAGACTTCAGGGTCACGGTGACCGGAATCGCCACGAAGCCCTATAGGAAGAAGCGTTCCAACTGGGTGGGATGGGGCAACTCATTGAGCCGCAGTGTGCAAGCGGGATGCTCGAGGCTCGCTTCGCGGCCTCGCCCTGTCCGCTCATGGGAAGCCGTCGTCCCATAATCGGACATCTTGTTGAGAGTGGGCCCGGCCCGCTACGGGTGCTCGGGCGCCTCGGCCTGCGGCGGCGTGGGCGGCGTGGGAGCGATGGCACGCACGCGCGGGGCGGGGGCTGGGAACGGCGCCAGGCGCGCCAGCCTGGCCTTGAGTTCCACTGGGCGCATCAGCTGGATGAGGCCCTGATACGACTCGAGATCGAGCGTGGAACCCCCCGAGCCGAGCGTGAAGTTGAACTCGGTCCCGCGTCGCGGCGATTGCGCACCCTTGAGCGCGAACCCCGTGCGGAAACCACCGAGGAAGTTGGTCACCGAGACATCGAGGCCTGCATCCTCGGGAACACCCACGACGATGTTGCCCATGTGCGAAGTGAGCGCGTAACGACCCTTGCGCTTGAACTCACCCAGGAACAACACCATGCCGTTCATGCTGCTGGCCGAGACCTCGTGGGAGGTGAGTTGCTCCAGGCGGATGCTGCCGTTGACGCTTTCGCACGACACCGCGCCTGCGATGCGTTCGAGCCGGACATCATTGTTGACCGAGGTGGCATCGACGCGACCGGTGGCATCCATGACCCGCACCGTGCCCTCGATCGAGCTGAGTTCGAGCGCGCCCCGAGTCCCGCGCACCAGGACATCGCCGCTGACCGACTCCGCGCTGACATCTCCGTGCACATTGTTGATCGCGATCTCGGCATTGACGCCCGAGAGGCGCAGCGGCATCCACTGCGGCACGGTGAGGTAGTAGTTCACGAACGACGGCAGGCCCGCGCGATTCTCGGCATCCACCAAGAGCGTCTTGTCCTTGAACTCGAACACGATTCGGTCGCGACGGCTGTGTTCCGCCTGCACGCGCACGGCATCGCGCTCCCATGCGTTCACATTGATCACACCCGAGAAGTTGTTGAGCTCGAGCGAAGTGCCCTTGCGCACCACGACCAGTGTGTCGGTGCGTAACGAGGGGCCCATGCTGCGGACCACGCGCACGATCTGTCCAGCCACCTCGATGCGACCCGCGTTGGCCTCGGGTTCGGCCACCGGGGCGACCGCCACCGGCGTGTCGCAGAGCAACTGCAGCGACAGTAGCGGAGCGAGCAGAGTGATGAGCATGGAGGTCCCTAGATTCCGGCCATGGCCGTGGCCCGCTTCATCAGGTCGAGCTTGCGCTGGACGGTGCCCGCAAAATAGTTCTGCAGATCCTTGTTCGCGGGGTCCGCCGCGAGCGCACGCTTGGCTTCGGTCGTGGCCTGCTGGATCAACTGGAGGTTCTTCTCGAGCACGCTGATCGTGCGCGGATCCAACTTACCGCGACCGCGTTCGAGCACCGTCTTGAGCAGCGCGATCTCGCCCTCGACCTTCTCGGCGTCGAACGAGGCCCACTGCACTTCACTCACCGAGGCACCGGCAGTGCCGAGCGACTCGCCCTGCGCTACTTGGTCGTGGGCGCCACGACGCACGCCCTGCTGGAACGCGAAGTACAACGCCGTCGCACCGAGCGCGAACACCAGGAATCCCGCTGCGATCAACTGCGGCATGTGCCAGGTGAAGGATCGTCGGCGTGCGCGCTCGCCACCCGTGGCCGAGTGCGCCCCGGCCGCAGGCGTCGTCACTTCGCTCGTGGTGCCCGCCGGGCCGATTCGAGACGCGATCCCCGCCCAGAGATCGTCCGGCGCCAGCGGGTCCACGAGCGACTGCGCGCGCTGCTTCACAAGGCGCAGATCGGACAGCGTGAGGCGACACTCGTCGCACTCGGTCAGATGCTGCTCGAGCGCGGTGGACTCGCGTTGGGCAAGTCCTCCATCGAGATATTCGGAGAGCAGCTCGGTGAACTGGTCACTCATCTTGAAAGTCCTCTTCACCGGCTCAGGTGCTTGCGCAGGATCATGCGCGCGCGGTGCAACTGGGCCTTGGTGGTCCCGCTCGTGACTCCGAGCAGCGCCGCGATCTCCTCGTGGCGGTAGCCTTCGACATCGTGCAACACGAACACCATGCGAGCGCCCTCGGGCAGGTGCTGCATGGCGCCCTCCAGATCCATCATCCCTTCGCGCCCCGAGGGTCGCGTCTCGATCCGGTCCAGCACATCCTCGGCGTCCAGGAACCGCGCCCGCTGCTTGCCCAGCGCCGCCCGCTTGCTGAGGATGACATTGACCGCCAAACGGTGCAGCCAGGTGCTGAACTGCGCCTCGCCGCGGAAGGTGTCGAGTTTCTGCCAGACGCGAACGAAAACATCCTGCACCGTTTCGGGGGCCAGCTCCCAACCCAGCATGCGGCCGGCCAGTCCGTGCACGCGGTGCTTGTGCTCCTCGTACAGGCGCGCAAAAGCCTGCGCGTCGCCGCGCGAGGCAAGAGCCACGTCGCTGGTCACGAGGGTCGGGGACAGGGCTCGGGTTCCCAGTTTCAGGGTGGTCGCAACTGGCATCGTGCAGGCAGCCATCTCGATGCATTGGACAGGGGACTGGCGGGGAAGGTTGGAAGAGAACCCATGCTGGAAGCCAGCCCCACCGGCCGGGCGCGTCCAGCGGGGCCACCGGCGCAGGCGGGAAGCTCCATGCAAAAGTTCACCCGAAGCTCTGCATCGCCACCGACCCCGGGGGGGCAAGCCGGCCCTGCGCGTGCGCGACGACGGCACTTAGGGCGGCGACAGCGAGCGCAGGGATTGATGGAGAAGCATGACGGCGCGCCGCGGGGCGGCCTCATGTTGAAGCCGCCCCGCAGTGTTCTTCGGGAATGGAGTTCTCTCAGGGCACGAACACGAGATGCCTCTGTGCCTTGAACTCCCCGGCGATCATGCGGCAAAGGTACACGCCTGCCGACGCGCGCACGCCGCGTGAGTTCCTGCCATCCCACGCGCGGGAGTGCCGCCCCGCAGGCTGGATGCCATCGACCAGCGTCGCCACGCGACGGCCCGCGAGATCGAACACCTCGACGCGCACCGGTGAACGCACCGGCAGGTCGTACCGCAACTGCGTGGAGGCTCGGAACGGGTTCGGTTGGTTCGTGCTCAGCGCGAACCGCACCGGCAGGTCCTGGGACTCCGCTTCGCCCGCTCGTGCCGAACCGGTCGCGTTGGAGTTCATCGGGTACTCGCCGTCCACCTCGAGGAACCAGTCGCGTACCAGTCCCTCTGCCACCGCTGATGGGGCGAAGTCGGAGAGCAGATGCTGGCCGCCGGCCAGATCCACCCCGCCACCGCTGAGCGAGGCCAGGACATCCTCGCCTGCGGTGTTCCTGGCGGCCTCTGCTGTGAAG
>JANLOU010000319.1:0-9941 GCA_031366735.1 Candidatus Eiseniibacteriota bacterium | reverse complement strand
GCCACCACGAGCCGGCGAGGCTGCAGGAATCCTTGCGAAAGCGGTGCTGTCATGTACCCCTCCGTGCACGGTCTGCCCATCGAACGAGTCGCTCGGACATGGATCCGCTACGGCACACCCGTCGCACGGATTCGCGGGTCGATTGCCGCGGGGGCTCTAGGGCAAGTTGCGTGCCGCGCCGGACGATGACCCCGCCGTGCGCAGGGGGCGGCGTGCGTGGGCTCGGATTCGGAGAATCGACCGTGCCTCAGACCCTCACGCGGAACTTGCTGCCGCAACCGAGCGCCTCATGACGGTCCTCCTTGGGGTGCAAGTGCGGCCCGGATGGCCCGCTCGAAGCGGGCGGAGTCGGCCTGGCCTTCCCAGAACTCACGCAGCCTGCCCGCTCGATCGAACACGAGCGTGGCGGGCAATGCGCCGCTCCAATCGGGATGCAGGGTCTGGATGAACGCCGCGTCATCGCCGGTCTTCAGGTACACCGTGTCCCGCACGCCCTGCTCGGCGAGGAACTCGCGGACTTGTGGCGCCTGATCGTCGAAGTCGGCGGAGTACAGCAACAACCGTGCATCCGGGTGATGGCGCCGCACTGCGGCCAGCAGGGCCGGAAGCTCTTCGCGACAAGGTCCGCACCAAGTGGCCCAGACATTCACCACCGTCACCGCGGCCGCACCATCGCGCGCATGCGCGAGGACCGCAGCCGGCTCGGCGGGCACGACCACGCTGGAATCCGGCGCGTTCGTCGCGGTGTGATGCGCGCCGCCGCTGCAGCCGAACAGCAGCACCCAAGGCGCGATCCACGCGATGGCGCGACGCACGGGTTTCAGTGCGCGGCCCAGTCCTGGATGCGCTGCGCCACCAACTCGCGTGTCAGTCCGAAGTGCTCCGCGAGTTGTTCGGCAGGGGCCGATTCGCCAAAGCGGTCGATGCCGATGCACAGCCCTGTCTCACCAACGAAGCGTCGCCAATATTCGGTGGTGCCAGCCTCGATCGAGACGCGCGGGCCTCCCGGCGGCAACACCTGATTGCGCCATGTGGCGTCCTGTTGGGTGAAAAGTTGCGGCGCGAACATGCTGACCACGCGTACCGCGAGCCCTCGGCCGGTGAGCAGTTCCGCGGCTTCGATCGCCACGCCCACTTCGGAACCGGTCGCGATCAGCGTGATCGCATCCTTGCCCGCGGCCTCGCGCACCACATACCCGCCGCGGCGCAGCATCGATGGCTGGAATGAACTGGGGCGTTGCAGTGCGGCGCAGTTCTGCCTCGACAGCGCGAGCAGGGTTGGACCGTCCGCGCGCTCCAGCGCCAGCCCCCATGCCGCGGCAGTCTCCAGGCCATCGGCGGGACGCAGCACCACGAGGTTCGGGATCGTGCGCATCGCGGCAAGATGCTCGACCGGTTGGTGCGTCGGGCCGTCCTCGCCCACGAAGATGCTGTCATGCGTGAAGACCCACACACACGGCTGGTGCATGAGTGCCGAAAGGCGGATGGCAGGGCGGGCGTAGTCGGTGAACACCAGGAACGACGAGCCGTAGGGAATCCAACCGCCCGAAAGTGCCAGGCCGTTCAGGACCGAGCCCATGCCGTGCTCGCGGATACCGAAATGCAGGTTGCGGCCCGAGAAGTCGGTGCGCGTGATCGAGGCGGAGTCCTTGATGCGGGTCTTCGTGCTGGGTTCCAGGTCGGCGCTGCCCCCGATCAACGCGGGGACGATCGCGGCCGCCAACTGCAACACGGCGTTGCCGTGATTGCGCGTGGCGTTCACCGTGTTCGGCGCCTGGGCGCACAGTTGCTCCACCATGTCGCTCGGCACCCGGCGTTGCGTGATCGCATCCCAGAGCGTGGCTTGTTCGGGGTGCGCCGCGCGCCACGCGGCGAAGCCCGTGGTCCACTCAGCGTGGAGCCTGCGATTCTGGCTCGCACGCTGCGCGAATCGCTCCCGAACCGGCTCGGGCACGAGGAAGGTGGGGCTCTCGGGCCAGCCCAGCTTCTGCTTGGCGCCCGCCATCTCCTCGGCCCCCAGCGGCTCCCCATGCGCGTGGCGCGTGTCCTGTTTGTGCGGCGCGCCATAGCCGATGTGGCTCTTGAGGATCACCAGGCTGGGGCGCGAGGTTTCCGCCAGGGAGCGCGTGATTGCGCTGGCGATGGCCTCGTGGTCATACGCGTCGGCGCGTTCCACCTGCCAGCCGTAGGCCTCGAAGCGCTTGGCAGCATCGTCGCTGTAGGCCAGATCCGTCTCGCCTTCGATCGTGATCCGGTTGTCGTCATAGAAAAGCACCAGGTTGCCCAGCCCGAGATGGCCCGCGAGCGAGGCGGCCTCATGCGAGATGCCCTCCATCATGCAGCCGTCGCCGGCAATCCCGAACACGCGCCAGGTCGCGGGCGAGAAGTCCGGTGTGTTGAATCGCGCGGCCGCCATGTGCTGCGAGAGCGCCATGCCCACCATGTTGCCGATGCCCTGCCCCAGTGGACCGGTGGTGGTCTCGACGCCGGGGGTCACGCCCCACTCGGGGTGTCCAGGCGTGCGCGAGCCCAACTGACGGAAGCGTTGCAACTCTTCGAGTGGCAGGTCGAAGCCGGCCAGATGGAGTAGCGCGTAGTGCAGGGCAGAACCGTGCCCGGCGGAAAGCACGAACCGGTCACGACCGGGCCACTGCGGGTCGCTGGGTTCGTAGCGCAGGAATCGCGACCACAGCACATACGCGGCATCGGCCATGCCCATGGGCATACCGGGATGGCCGGACTTGGCCTTCTCGACCATATCGGCGGCGAGGAACCGGATGGTGTTCGCGCACTGCTGATCCAACGCGTTGGGTGTGGTCGGTGCAGCGTTCAATGCAGGACCTCCTGGAATGCATGGGCCGCCGCGCCCCATACGGCGGTCTTCGGATCGAGTACCACGGAAACGCGGATACGGGTGAGCACGGGCGAGAGCCGCCCCTTGTCGAAGAACGCGCGCAGGAATCCGCCGCGGCGCAGTTGCGGCAGGATGCGCGGAGCAATACCGCCGCCCACGAACACGCCCCCCAGCGCGAGCCCCTTGAGCGCAAGGTTGCCGGCTTCGGCGCCATAGATCGCGCAGAAGTGTTCAAGGGTGAGTCGGGCGCGCTCGCAGGTGCCATCCAGAGCGGTCTCGGTCACGATTGCTGCGGGCTCCTCGGCGTGATCGAATCGCATCGCGATGTCCTCGGGCTCGTGCCCGCGGCGTGTTTCGCGATGGAAGCGGTAAAGGTCCGCCAGCCCCGGGCCTGAGAGCACGCGTTCGTAACTGACGCGGCCGTACTTGGCGCGCAGCCAGTGCAGGAGTTCGTCCTCGAACCCGTCGCGTGCGGCAAAATCCGAGTGGCCGCCCTCGGATGGCATGGGTTGCCAGGTTTTTCCGTCCCAGCGCAGCAGCGCTTCGCCCAGTCCCGTGCCGGCCGCGATGAGCACGCGATGCCCGCTTCGCGCGACGCCTTCCTGCAGCACTTCCAGATCCTGCGCGCCGAGCGTGCCCAGTCCCCACGCGGTGGCCTCCAAGTCATTGAGCAATGTCACGGGCGCGCCGAACTCGCTGGCCATCGCCTCGCCATCCACATGCCAGGGCAGGTTCGTGGTGACGCAGCGATTCTCGCTCACCGGCCCGGCGATGCCGAACACCATGCGGGTCGGCTTCGCGTTCGCGCCGGCGAGGAACTGGCGCACCAGCGTTTCGAGCGAGGCGGATCCACGCGTGGGCAAGCGCAGTTCGGTGGCGGGCTCGCGCGGGGAACCGCCGAGCGGGAACAGCGCGAACTGAGCTTTGGTGCCACCGATATCGGCCGCGAGGATCATGGTGGCGCATCCTAAATGGTTTTCGCTGATTCGGCATCAGTCGACCAGAGGGGCACGCCAACGGTTTGTACAAGGATGCTCATTTTTATGCCAGCGCGGCACACTCGGCTGCTGCACTCCTCCAGAAAAGTTCAAATAGTCAGTGCAATGTGTCACCGAAGTGTATAGGTTGCGCTGGCTCAATCCGCTTACCGCCCGCTTGGCTTGGCGCCTCCGTGCCCCACCGCCCTCGAGTCTGTACTTCTTGCTTTCATTCCGGAGGTTGCTTCGATGTCGAGCTCGCGCCCGCGCGCGTTGCCGATTCCCGTCGTGGGAATCGTGCTGACGGCAGTATTGTCGATGCTTGGTCTTGTCCGTCCTGCCCTGACCGCCGCGGCGCCCACCAACCGGAATATCGTGTACGACCGATCGGCCGACGGCGAGTGGGCCGTGGCGGGGGCTTCCCGTCTCGATGGCTTTCGCGGCACGGCGCAGGTCTACCGGCGGTCCGGAACCAGTTGGTCGCTCGAAGCGACGCTCGCCCCGACGGAGCGCGGTGCCTTCGCGCGCTTCGGATCCGCGGTGGCGCTCTCGGGGAACACGCTCGTCATCGGTGCGCCGTGGGACGATTCGTGGCATGGGGCTGCGTATGTCTACGAACGCTCGGGCAATACTTGGAAGTTGACCGGCCGCCTTGCGCCGACGGGCGCCGTGGGCGACCGCTTCGGCACGCTTGTCGAGTCTGCAGACGGTGTGGTGAGTCTTGCCGCCGAGAATGGCGCAGTCGTGCGCTACCGACGGACATCAGCGGGCTGGTCCGAATCCGAGCGCGTCCCCGCCGGGGGTGCTCGACTCCCGTTGAACCGTCCCGTGGATGCAGGCCTGATCGAGCAGACAGCCTCCCTCAGCACTTCGAGTGTGAGCCCGGAGCTCTCCTCATCAGTCCAACTCGCACCTCCGACCCGTGTGCGGGCTACGGATGCGACGTACGAAGATCGCACCGAGATCCGCTGGACCCAGGTCCCGCAGACGCCGATCCTCTACAAGATCTACCGTCGGCTTGCGAGTGCCCCAGCCTCGGCCAACACCCTGATCCGTGTCGCCTCGCAGGATGACTCGCTGTTCGCGGATGTCACAGGGATCCGTGGCTTGGACTACACCTATTGCGTCTCAGTCGTCGATATGGCGAACGCCGAAGGCGCCACGGAGTGCGATAACGGCAGCCGGATCATCTTCGCGCCGACGGCACTCACTGTCTCGAATTCCACCTACGAGGCGTTCGTTCGCCTGCGGTGGACGGACCGTTCGAACGTCGAACAAGGCTATCGCATCTACCGCAACGGCATCCAGTTGCGTCAGTTGACGAGTGACGAGTCCACTTTCGATGACAGCACCGCGACGCCGGGAATCCCGTACACGTACGGGGTGCTCGCGTTCGACGCCGCCGGAAGCGCGACCACACCGATCACCGCGATCGGACAGCGTGCTTTCATCGCCGCGCCGCAGGCCATGAACGCTTCGGACGGGCAGTACCCGAACAAGGTGGTGATCAACTGGATCGACGCCACCTCGCTCGAAGCCAACTATCGGGTCTATCGCGAGTCCGGTGGGACCACGACACTGCGGGCAACGCTGCCCGCAGGGTCGACCACCTATGAGGACCTGACTGCGGTGACCGGCACGGTCTATAATTACTGTGTGGCCGCGGTGAGCAGCGGCAATCAGGAATCGTCACGCTCTTGCGACGCGGGTGGTATCGGGATCCTGCCGTCCGCTGCCAATGTGCAGGCGACGGACGCCATTTACGATGACCGCGTGGAGCTCACGTGGCAGGATGTCTCGACCACCGAGGACGGCTTCCTCGTGTACCGCATGCCCGCCGGCACGACGGACTCCGTCCTCGTGGCCAAGGTGGATGCGGGCGTCACGCTCTACAAGGACACCGGCGGCGAGCACGGCGCTCTCTACACTTACTGTGTGGTCGCCATCAGCAACAGCGGTGGCCGCTCCATTCCGGCCTGCGACAATGGTCAGCGGGCCGTCGTGCTCGCGCCGACCGCGGTCTCCGCCACGGACGGAACGTTCGAGGATCGCGTCGACATCACCTGGGAGAGCACGTCCTCCACGGCGGTCCTGTTCAAGCTCTACCGTGGGGCCACGTTCATCCGATCAGTCGCTGCGGATCGCCGCACCGCGTCGGACGATGGCAGCGCCTCGAGCGTGACCGCGCAGTATCGCGTGACCGCGGTCTCGGCATTGGGGGTCGAGTCCGCAGCGGGCGTCGATGATGGCTCGCGCCGCGTTCTGCCGCCGGTTTCGGTCAAGGCGTCCGACGATGAATTCGAGGACCGCGTCGAGGTCTCATGGAGCGACCGCTCAGCAATCGAAGGCGGCTTCTACGTGCTCCGACGCCCGGGCGGCTCGGCGCTGCCGTTCACGCGGATCGCGACTCGCCCGGCGAACAGTGCGACCTACACCGACCGCACGGGATTGCCCAGCGCGTCCTACGAGTATGCCGTCTCGGCGTTCCAGGCCTATGGCCAGGCCAAGGCCGATACGACCGAGTCCGACCGTGGCACCGATCCCGGCGGACGCGCGCTGCTCGCGCCCGGCTATGTGGACGCGAGCGACAACACCTACGAGAACCAGATCGTCCTGACGTGGGTGGACAACTCGCGTTACGAGGAGGGCTATCACGTCTGGCGCAAGCAGGTCGGCGTCAACGACTCGACTCGTGTCGCAGTACTCCCACGCAACACGGAGCGATTCGTCAACTCCGGTGCTGCGGTCACACTGGGCGGGATGTATCGATATTCCGTCTTCGCCGTGGATTCCCTGGGTGGCGCGCTGCTCGGGACGTCACCGCAAGGCAATGACAGTGGTCGCGCGTCGATCCTGCCGCCGGCCTCTGTGAGCGCATCGGACTCCTACATCGGACGAGTGGTCGTGGCATGGATCGACCAGTCGGCATTGGAGACCGGCTACCGCATTTCACGAAATGGGACGGTGATTGGCACGGCCGCCGCCAACGCCACCTCTTACACCGACAACTCGGCGAGCCTGATCGCGGGGGAGGTCTACACCTACTGCGTGCGGTCATTCTCTGCGACGGACTCCTCGGCACTGGCGTGCGACTCTGGCGGCTCGCAGCCAGCGAGCGGCGTCGATCCCACCGCTACGCAACAGGCCAACAGCCGAATCAACTCGGGCTCCGAGGCGGTGTCGAATGAGAGCTTCGGTCGTAGCCTGAGCGGTGACGGAACTCGCATGATCGTTGGCGTGCCCTACAACGGCTTCAATGCGGGAAATAACGGTCGCGCCATCGTCTTCGTCAAGCAGGACTCCGTCTATGTGGTGGAGAAGGTCCTCGGGGGTTATTACGCCGCTGCTCCAGCGGGACGTCTCCCGCTCGGCACTTCCGCCGCGGCGGCGGAGGTCGGCGGTGCGGTGGCGTTGTACGGCAACAGTGCGTTGATCGGGACCACTGGCAAACGCAGTGGGCCGACCGCCACTACGAGCATCTGTGGCGACGGTGGATTCCAAGGTCTGTGCAGCTCGTACTACTTCTGCGAGCGCAATGCCTCCACGGGAGTCTGGTCACTGAACCAGACGTTCGCAGACATGGAGGGTGTGGCATCGACCGACATGAATGCCTCGTGGGCGATCGTCGGCGGTACTGGCCCGCGTGCAGACTTCTCCGGAAGCGGGACGGGAGCAGGCGCGAGCATCCGCATCTATCGCCGCAGCGGAACATCGTGGGTCGAGGCGATCCGCTACAGCGAAGCCGCCCCCGCGGACTTCCGTTACTTCGGCTCCGCCGTCGCGCTCAGCGATAGCACCGCGATCGTCGGTGCCCCCAGCACGAATGGGGTCAGCCCGGCCGCCTACATCTACAAAGCGAATGCCTTTGGCAACTGGTTCGCGCAGCAGGGTCTTGTCAATCCAGGTGGCTCACTCTCCTTTGGGTCGAGCGTCGGGGTGAATAGTAAGTGGGCGGTGGTGGGCGATCCGGACGCGGGTTCGGGCACTGGACGGGCGTTCGTCTACCAGCTCGGCGCCAACGGCCTGTACAACTATGAGTCGACCCTCACCCCGGACTTCGAGGGTGTCACCACGATGCGCTTCGGTAAGTCGGTTTCCGTCAGCGGCGACAGCATCCTGGTGGGTGCTCCGAACTCCCGCTCCGGGGATGGCGTCGCGTACCTGTTCGTGCGCAGCAGTGGCGCATGGGTCCATCGACAGATCCTGGGGGCGCCGGGAGGCTCCGCGCCTTCTCAGATGGGTACCTCGGTCCTGGCTCGGCAGGGCGTGCTCGCCGCGGGTGCGGTTGGCACGATTGTGCCGATTTTTGCCAACAATGCCGGCAGCGTCGAGGTTCTCGCGGACAAGTCTGTCGCCGGCCCTGCGGTTGTCACGGCCTCCGATGGCACGTACAAGGACAAGATCCAACTCAACTGGACCGACGGCTTCAGCAGTGAGAAGGGATTCAGGATCTATCGCGATGGCACGCTGGTCACCACGACCGATGCCAATATCCGTAATTATGTCGACTTCGACGCGGAGCCAGGCCGGACGCACGAATATTGCGTGACGGCCCTGCTGTCGACCGGCGTGGAAACCCTGACGAGCTGCGACTTCGGTCGTCGCCCGCCCGATGGCAACATCACCGGTCGTGTCTCGACGCTCGCCGCCACCGGTATCGGCGGCGCCCAGATCGTGCTGGACCCGGCACCGAACCGCTCCATGCTCTTCGATGGCTCGGGCGGCGCGATGAGCGTGGCCGACGGCAACCTGTTCGGAGATACGTTCACCGTCGAGTTCTGGTATCGGGGCCACGCGTCCGGCTCTTCTGCGACTCTAGTACGTCATTCGACCGCGACGCTTCCGGACGCCTTCTCGGTCAATAACCCGGCCAACCTCACTGTCCTCGTCAATGGGGCACAGCAGGCCACCGGCATCGTGATCAACGACGGTGCTTGGCACCACATCGCGATCAGCCGGGCGAAGTCGGGCGGCGCGCTCAACGTGTACAAGGACGGCCAACCTGCGTTCGCTGGTGTCCTTGCTTCCGGCACGGGCGTCGACGCGACCGGACCGGTCACCTTCGGGACGACGCTCTCCGGAGCGATGGATGAGATCCGCGTGTGGAGCCGTATCCGCTCAGCGACGGAGATCGACACCACTAAGGGCTTGGTGCTTGCAGGATCCGAGTCTGGATTGGCCGCGTACTGGCCGCTCGATGCCTACAACGGTGCCGGTGCCGAGGAAGCCGTGGGGAACCGCTACGGCCGACTCGCGGTCGGCGCGCACTGGATCAACGACGCGGCGCCATTGCGGGTATTCGCGACCACCGATCAGCAGGGCAACTACGTGCTGCCGCGGATCCGTTACGGCACCTCGACGACCTTCAAGGTGACGCCGCAGATGAGCGGCCACCAGTACACGCCGGCGTTCAAGACCATCACGCTCTCCACCGGTAATCCGGTGCAGAACGAGGTGGGCTTCAGCGATATCACCTCGTACACGGTGGCAGGCTTCGTCCGCTATGCGGGGAGCCAGCCGTGTGTCGCGGCGAACGTGCCGGTCTTCGTGGACGGTGCGGTCCGTGGCACGACAGATGGGAACGGTCGTTTCGCAGTTCCGGTGGATCCTGGCGCACACGAAGTGAGGGCGCAGCTCGCGGGCCACACGTTCGAGCCCGTCGCACTCACCTACACGAACGTGAGTGCGGATCTGGCGGACCAGAACTTCACCGAGACGACGGTGCGCCGCCTCAAGGGCACGGTCGGAGGTGGATGCGCGGTGCCGATTGGCCTGCTCACGATCCGGCTCGACAGTGAGGATGGCTGCTTCTCGCGCGTGCTCACCACCTCGACGGGCTTCGATGAGCTGCTGCCGCCGCTGCGGTTCACCGCAACGGTGACCCATGTGGCGCGGGACCTTCCGGGGGGCGTGGACCCTGTCGTCGTGCAGGCATTCTTCGACAATGGCGGTCCACGCGAGGCGGACCTGAGCTTGGGCGACCAGTCCATCGAGCTCAAGTACCGCGCACCGCTGCGCGTCGAGATCACCGGACTGCCTGCCGTGACTGCGAATTGCGCGATCACGGTTCCGGTCATCGCACAGACCGAACAATTGCAATCGAGCGCGGG
>JANLOU010000312.1:0-14904 GCA_031366735.1 Candidatus Eiseniibacteriota bacterium | reverse complement strand
GGTGCTAGCCTGTCACCCCCTGCGGGGAGCCGATTTCTGGTAGGTTCCCCCCAGCTCTCCTGCCGAAGCCCCAAACCAAGCACAGTCAATCGCTTACAGCAACAGCCCGGACTTGGCCCGAAGCGGTCCGCGGGGCTGCTGTCCGAAATCGACCATCGACTGTGGACAACCTGTGGAGGAAACCTTCGCAATAGCGACTCAAGTGATTCAGTGGCAACATATTCCGGCTCTGGACCAGCATGTGGATAACTCCGGGGCAGGAACTCACAGCAACCTCCCTGCACAGGGCCCGGGGCCGCGATCGAGCGGTGCTCTTGAGGCCGCGAACCCTGTGGAAAACTGTTCGAACCATTCTGCAAGGATCGTGGAAATGGCCGCCCTACCCGCAATGCCCGAGGATTTGGCGCGCGCCTGGGAACAGGTGCTCGACGCGGTGAAGATCAGACTCTCGAGCCAGCAAGCATTCGAGACATGGTTCCGACCCATCGTCGCGCGCGAGCTCGGCCCCGACACCGTTGACCTTGAAGTCCCCAACGCCTTCTTCGTGGACTGGATCCACGAACACCACCTGACCGTTCTGCGCTCCGCCCTCTCCGAGGTGCTGGGCTACTGTCCCGACATCCGCTTCAGCCCACGCGAGCCCGTCGCTCCCCCGCCGGCCCCAGTCCAGCACGCCCAGGCAAGGGTGGTGGCCCCTGCGCCCACCCCACGGCCCGTGGCGGACCCCCACAACAACCCCGGCGTCGCCAGTGGAGACGCTCGCGGCGGACGGCTATGGCTCGAGAGCCAGCTCAATCCGCGCCTCACCTTCGAAAGCTTCGTGGTGGGTGGGAGCAATCGGTTCGCGCACGCGGCCTGCCGCGCCGTGTCCGAGCGCCCCGGCGAGGTGTACAACCCGCTTTTCATCTTCGGCGAGTCGGGCCTCGGCAAGACGCACATGCTGCACGCCGTGGGGCACTCGGTGAAAACCGCGCGGCCCGACGCACGCGTGCATTATGTCCCGGCGGAGCGCTTCACCAACGAGATGATCTATGCCATCCAACACGGCCAGACCCTCTCGTTCCGCAATAAGTATCGCAATGTCGACCTGCTGCTCATCGACGATGTGCAGTTCCTGGCGGGCAAGGAGAGCACCCAGGAAGAGTTCTTCTACACATTCAATGCCCTGCGCGATGCCCACAAGCAGATCGTGGTGACCTCGGACAAGGCCCCCAAGGACATCGCGGGGCTCGAGGATCGCCTCATCTCGCGCTTCAATCAGGGCCTTGTGGCCGACATGAAGCAACCGGACCTCGAGACCCGGATCGCCATCCTGCGCAATCGGTGTGAGCAGGAGAGCAATGGCCTGCGCCTCCCGGACGATGTCCTGCTCCTGATGGCGGATCGCATTCGCGGCAATGTCCGCGATCTGGAGGGATGCCTCGTGCGACTCCTGGCGTTGGCATCGCTCACGCACCGGGAGATCACGCTCGAGCTGGCCGAGGAAGTGCTGAGCCAATATGTGGACGCTGAACCCGACCACCTCACGCCGGAGCGCATCGTCAGCACGGTTGCCGAGCGCTTCGGGGTGAAACCCGACATCATGCTGGGCAAGCGTCGCACCCAGATCGCCGCGGTGCCGCGCCAGGTGGCGATGTACCTGCTGCGACAGTTGACCGATCTGTCGTTGGTCGAGATCGGCCGCGTGTTCAGCGGTCGTGACCACACGACGGTGATGTATGCCTGTGACCGCGTCGCCGAGAAGATCGGGGCCGAGGATTCGTTCCGCGACAAGATCAACGGCCTCATTTCCACGTTGGCGTCGGGATAGCCCGTGGAGAACCGGTGGAGGATGGGGGAGAGTCAGCCCGGCCCATGGCGGATGCAGAGAACGCGTGGAGTACCGGGGTGGTTATCCCCACCCTTGCGACAGGGGTGAAGCCGCTGCGGAGACGCGGTTTGAAGCGGATCCGAGGAGCTTCCCCACAGACCTCACAGCCCCTACTGTTACTAGGTCTTTAGTGATTGAAAGAAAAAGACTTAGAAGCCAGTAGGATGGCCGTGAATCCGGTTGCATCCGCGGCTTTGCCTGCCTATGATGCAACAGCCCGCGATCCGACCTTCCGCAGGGGGCCCATCGAGGCCTTGGAAGCTGCGGCCGGACTTCAAGTTCCAACCCGTCAGGGAGTGACCCATGGATCTCACCATCCAGCAGGGCGACCTCGCGTTCGCGGTCGGCCGCGCCCTCGGATCGGTCCAGCAGAAAGCAGCCAATCCACTGCTCAGCTGTGTCCTTCTCGAGGCAGACAAGAACGGGCTCCGGGTGACCGGAACCGACCTCGATGTGACCACATCCATCCTGGTGCCATGCACCGTGCGGACCCCCGGCCGCGCCGCGATCGGCGCCCGGCATTTCAACGAAGTGATCCGCAAAATGCCCAAGGGCCCGGTGTCCCTGGCCCAGACCGGTAATCAGATCGAAGTGCGCTATGGCGACGGCAAGGGTTGGTCGCGTTTCCCGCTGCAGAACGGCGACGACTTCCCGCGCGTCCCTGAACTGAAGGGTGATACCCAGGTCGCGCTCAAGGGCGATGCGCTCGCGCGCATGGTCGAACGCGCCGCCTATGCCTCGTCCGAAGAGCCGGCGCGCCCGCAGTTGAATGGTGTGTATGTGCACGGCACGGACAAGCAGATCACATTCGTCGCCACCGATGGACATCGTCTGGCCCGGACCGCGCGCAAGGGTTCGTTCGCCGACCTCGCGAAGGAAGGCATCATCGTTCCAAGTCGCGTGCTCAACTCCGTCAGCAAGGTGGCGCAGGAAGCCACCAGCGATGTCCAGGTACGCGTCGCGGAGGGCAAGAACCACATCGGTTTCTCCACTCAGGTGGGGGAATATCAGGTACAGGTCTACGCCCGGCTGGTCGAAGGCGCCTATCCGAACTACGAACAGGTCATCCCCAAGGACAACCCGCGCGATCTGGTGTGCACGCGCACGGATGTCGTGGAAGCCGTCGACATCGTGGCGTCGCACGCGGACACCAACACCATGCAGATCCGCTTCTCGCTGCGCGGGGGTAAGTTCTCGGTGTCCTCGGCCACCGTCGATTTCGGCGCCGGCGAACAGTCGGTCGATGCGCAATACACCGGCGAGGACATGGAGATCGGGTACAACGCCAAGTATCTGCTCCAGATCCTGCGCAGCATCCCCACCGAGAAAGTGTTGTTCCGACTCAAGACCGCATTGTCCGCGGGTGTCATCGAGCCGGTCGGCGCGTTGCCGGATGGCGAAGAGGACATGCTCTGCCTGATCATGCCGTTGCGTCTGCCGGACGCGGTCGGTTGAGCATGCAATCGCTCGGCAGCATTCTGCCCGCCCTGCTCAGGAACATGGGGCTGGCGGAGGCCGCCGAGGGGTGGCGCGCCGTTTCGGATTGGGCCGAGCTGTCCGGGCCCCGTCTGGCGCGTCACAGCCGCGCGGTGGGATTCCGCGACGGCACACTGACCGTGGAAGTCGAAGGATCGGCCTGGATGCACGAGCTCGGGTTCCTCAAGCAGGAGCTCGTGCGCAAAGTGAACCAACATCTCGGCTCTGACGTGGTGCGCGAAGTGCGGCTCGTCCTGGCCCGCGGAGGGAGCCTGCGGTGAGTACGAGAGACGAAGGAGAAGCGACTTTGACCGAGCAGCCGAAGGGCCATCACTACGACGCCACCAGCATCACCGTCCTCGAAGGACTCGAGGCGGTGCGCAAACGCCCCGCCATGTACATCGGCGATATCGGCATGCGCGGCCTGCACCACCTGATCTGGGAGGTGGTCGACAACTCGGTCGATGAAGCCCTGGCGGGTTATTGCACCGATGTGACCGTCACGATCGAGACCGACGACAGCATCACCGTGCAGGACAACGGCCGCGGCATTCCGGTGGACATGCACTCCACCATGAAGAAGCCGGCGCTCGAAGTCGTCATGACCACGCTGCACGCGGGCGGCAAGTTCGACAGCAACTCGTACAAGGTCTCCGGCGGACTGCACGGCGTGGGTGTGTCGTGCGTGAACGCGCTGTCGGAGTGGTGCAAGGTCGAAGTGCTCCGCGAGGGCAAGGTCTACTGGCAGGAATACCACGCCGGCGTGCCGACGGGCCCGATGGAGTCACGGCCAGCCGACAAGAAGGAGAAGGGCTCCGGCACCACGGTGCGCTTCAAGCCGGACGCAAGCATCTTCGAAGTGTCGGAGTACCAGTACGACACGATCGCCTCGCGCCTGCGCGAGCTGGCGTTCCTCAACAACGGGATCGCGATCCACCTGATCGATAGCCGAAATGGCAAGTCGAACGACTATCAGTACAAGGGCGGCATCGTCGAGTTCGTGAAGTTCCTGAACACGAACAAAGAGACCCTGCACAAGCCGGTCTCCTTCAGCCGCGAGCGCGACAACGTCTCGGTGGAGATCGCGTTCCAGTACAACGATACCTACTCCGAGGTCCTGCTGTCGTTCGTGAATAACATCAACACGATCGAGGGCGGTACGCATGTTGGCGGATTCCGTTCGGCGCTGACCCGCACGCTCACCACCTATGCCAAGAGTGAGGGGCTCACCAAGAACCTCAAGGCCGATATCGGTGGCGAGGATGTGCGCGAGGGCTTGGCGGCGGTGATCTCCATCAAGATGCAGAACCCCCAGTTCGAAGGGCAGACCAAGACCAAGCTGGGCAACAACGAGATCAAGGGCGCGGTCGAGAGCGTGGTGGGCGAGGGGCTCCGCGAGTACTTCGAGGAGAATCCCGCGGTCGCGCGCAAGGTCGTCGAGAAGATGATTTCGGCAGCGCGGGCGCGCGAAGCGGCGCGCAAGGCGCGCGATCTGTCGCGCCGCAAGACGATCCTCGATGGCGGGTCGCTGCCGGGCAAGCTTGCCGATTGTGCATTCGACGATCCCGCGGAGTGCGAGATCTTCATTGTCGAGGGCGACTCGGCAGGGGGGTCGGCGAAGCAGGGGCGCGACCGCCGCTTCCAGGCCATCCTGCCCATTCGTGGCAAGATCCTGAATGTCGAGAAGGCGCGCATCGACAAGATCCTCGCGAACGAGGAGATCCGCAGCATCATCCAGGCGCTGGGCGCCGGGGTGAAGGACGAATTCGACATCACGCGCCTGCGCTATCACAAGATCATCCTGATGGCGGATGCCGATGTGGACGGCGCGCACATCCGCACGCTGCTGCTCACATTCCTCTTCCGCGAGCTGCGCCCGTTGGTCCAGGACGGCTATGTCTACATCGCGCAGCCGCCGTTGTTCCTGGTCAAGGCCGGCAAGGACGAGATCTACTGCTACGACGACCGCGAGCGTGAGGAAGCGCTCGCCCGGATCGGACGCAAGAATGTCCAAGTGCAGCGCTACAAGGGCTTGGGCGAGATGAACCCGGACCAGTTGTGGAAGACCACCATGAATCGTGAGACCCGCACGCTGGTGCGCGTCACCCTGAATGACGCTGTCGAGGCCGATCGCATCTTCACCATTCTCATGGGTGAGCATGTCGAACCACGCCGGCAGTTCATCGAAGAGAACGCGCTCGCGGTGAAGAACCTCGACATCTGATGCGCGCGCTCTTCGTCGTTGTCACCGTCACGCTCGCGCTCGCGGGGCTCCATGCGCCCGCCCGCGCAATCAGCCGACCCGACCTGCTCGTCGGATTTGGCGGGTCCTTTGCGGTCACCGGGGCTCCGGGTGGTGGGGGTCTGTCGTCGTCCCTGTCCGCCATGTGGCCTGTGGGGGAGCGCACCGGCTTCGGCGTGCGGATCTTCGCCGACGACTCCGGCACGCGTGAAGGCCGCCTCATCGACCCCAACGACGGCAGCGACCGGGGCTCGGTCGCGCTGTCGCACCGCTGGGTCTACGGCGCGTCCTGGCGCGGGGATGCGAAGTTATTCGAGCGCGGCCGATGGAGCTCAGGGCTCACGGGGGACTGGGGCTACTGGCGCGTCGAGGACGATGTGCGCGGCAAGCTCACCAGCGCCTCGAGTGCGGTGGGCTTCGTGCTGGGCGGCAAGCTGGCGAGGCAGGTCGGCACGACCAGCTCCGCGGGGCTGGCGCTTCGCTATCATCGAATATTCACGAACCGGGACTCGGCGCCGAACCTCGTCGGTCGCTACGCCACAGTCGCACTGGAATGGTGCTGGTTGGGCGGGGACCGTCGCTGACGCCTTACGCGCGCAAGGGCTCGTTCCGCAGGATGCGGGATGGCATGAGCCCGGCGACGCAACGGGAAGGATGAGCACATGGCTTTGAATGACCGATCCAAAATCGTCGAGATGAACATCGAAGCCGAGATGAAGACCAGCTACATCAATTATTCGATGTCGGTCATCGTCTCGCGCGCACTGCCCGATGTGCGCGACGGCCTCAAGCCATCCCAGCGACGCATTCTGGTCGCGATGAATGACCTGAACCTGCAACCGGGGCGCGGCTACCGTAAGTGCGCGAAGATCGCCGGCGATACCTCGGGCAACTACCATCCGCACGGCGAAGGCGTGGTGTACCCCACGCTCGTACGCATGGCGCAGAGTTGGGTGATGCGCTATCCGCTCGTCGATGGGCAGGGTAACTTCGGCTCCATCGACGGCGACGCGCCGGCGGCCATGCGATACACCGAGGCCCGACTCACCGCGATTGCGGTCGAGATGCTGGCGGACCTCGAGAAGAACACCGTCGACTTCCGCTCCAACTACGACGAGACCCGCGAAGAGCCGTCCGTGCTTCCGGGCGTTGTGCCGAACCTGCTTGTGAACGGCTGCTCGGGTATCGCCGTCGGCATGGCCACGGAGGTTCCGCCGCACAACCTGCGCGAGATCTGTGACGCCATCGCCATCGTGATCGAGCGCCCCGAGGTCGAGGCCGAGGAGTTGCTCAAGGTGGTGAAGGGGCCGGACTTCCCGACCGGCGGCATCATCTATGGAACGCAGGGCATCCGGGATTGCTACCTCACGGGCCGCGGCATCATGCGCGTGCGCGCGCGGGTGCAGGTCGAAGAGGGCAAGGCGGGCCGCATGAGCCTTGTGGTCACCGAGATTCCGTTCCAGGTCAACAAGTCGTCGCTGCTCGAGAAGATCGCCGACATGGTGCGAAGCGGCAAGATCGCCGGCATCAGCGATCTACGCGATGAGTCCGATCGCGACGGCATGCGCATCGTGGTCGAGCTCAAGAAGGACGCAAACCCCAAGGTCGTGCTGAACCAGCTGTTCGTGCACACGCCGCTGCAGTCGTCGGTGGGCGCCATCATGTTGGCGCTGGTCGACAATCGACCGCAGGTGCTGACGCTGCGCGGGCTCATCGACCAGTATGTGCGTCACCGGCGCGAGGTCGTGCGCAGGCGCACCGAGTTCGACCTTGCCGAAGCCGAGCGGCGGGCGCATATCCTGGAAGGCCTCAAGATCGCGCTCGACCATCTGGATCAAGTCATCGCGCTCATCCGCGCGGCGAAGGATGTCGAGACTGCGCGCAACGGCCTCATCGCCGCATTCCAACTCTCGGAGATCCAGGCCAGCGCCATCCTCGAGATGCGCCTGCAGCGCCTGACGGGGCTCGAGCGCAACAAGATCCAGGCCGAGTACCTCGAGGTCATCAAGCTCATCGAGAAGCTGCGGTCGATCCTGGCCAGCGAGCGCAAGATGCTCTCGATCATCTTGGATGAAGTGAAGCACCTGCGTGAGAAGTACGGCGATGATCGTCGCACGATGATCGCGGCCGACGAGGGCGAGATCAACTACGAGGACACCATCGAGCAGAAGGACATGGTGATCACGATCTCGCACAACGGCTATATCAAGCGGCAGGAGATCTCGGCCTATCGCGCGCAGCGTCGCGGCGGCAAGGGCATCAAGGGTACGGGCGTGAAGGAAGAGGACTACATCGAACACCTCTTCATCGCGAACACGCACGCCTACCTCATGATCCTCACCGACAAAGGCCGTTGTTACTGGCTCAAGGTGCATGAGATCGAGACGGCTGGGCGCGCGGCCAAGGGGCGCCCGCTGGTGAACTACCTCGAAGGCATGGGGCGCGAGGAGCGCGTGCAGGCGGTGGTGCCGGTCAAGGCGTTCGATGATCAGCACTTCCTGGTGTGCGCCACGCGCAAGGGGCTCATCAAGAAAACCGTCCTCTCGGCCTACCGCAATGTCCGCAAGGCCGGCATCAACGCGATCAACCTCGAGGACGACGACTCGCTCATCGAGACCACGATCACGGACGGGACGCAGGACATCATCCTCGCCAAGAAGAAGGGTCTTGCCATTCGCTTCCACGAAGACGAGGTCCGTCCGACCGGCCGCAGCTCGTACGGCGTGAAGGCTGTGACGCTGGACGATGCCGAGGACGAAGTGGTGAGCATGGTGGGTGTGAAGCGTTCGGCCACACTGCTCGCCGTGACCGAGAACGGCTATGGCAAGCGCAGCGAGATCAGCGAGTACCGCGTCTCGCATCGCGGCGGCAAGGGCATCATCACGATCAAGACCACGGACCGTAACGGCGCAGTGGTGGCGGTCAAAGAGGTCGTGGATGAAGACGAGCTCATGATCATCACGAAGCACGGCCAGTTGATCCGCATGCCGGTCAAGGGCATCTCGGTGCTCGGCCGCAACACGCAGGGTGTGCGTCTCGTCAACTTGTCGGCGGCGGGAGAGGGCGGCGACCTGTTGCCCGACGCGGTCGCTGGGGTCACACGCATCGTGCCCGACGATGCGGCGCCCGTTCCCGGCGAGATCGGCGAGGTTGGCGAGATCCTCGACGACACGCCCGACGCCGAGGTAGAACCCACGGAAGAGTAGTCCGTTCGATCGCGGGCCGCGGAACGGAAACGCTCCGCGGCCCTTCGTTCAGACGCCTTTGTGAAAACATTCACCAGCTCGGAAGACCCTCATGTCGCGCATCTCCGAATCCACCGTCCGTCGCCTGTCGCACTATTACCGGGTCCTCGAGGAAGTCGCGGCCGAGGGCAAGCGGATGATCTCCTCACACTTGCTGGCGGAGCGCGAAGGCATCACCTCGGCGCAAGTGCGCAAGGACCTGTCGTACTTCGGATCTTTCGGGCGCCGTGGGCTTGGCTACAATGTCGAACATCTGCGTACCGAGATCCGCGGCATCCTCGGGCTCGATCGTCGCTGGCGCGTGGCGCTGGTGGGTGCGGGGCACATCGGCTCAGCGCTGCTCGCCTATCGCGGATTCGCCGATCAGGGCTTCGATGTCGTTGCCGTCTACGATGCGGACCCGGCGCGGATCGGGACCACGGTGGACGGGCTTGTGGTCCAGCCCATCGCGGAGTTGTCCAGCGCCGGCGGTTACGACATCGGCGTGATCGCCACGCCACTACGGGCAGCCCAGGAAGTCGCCGATGCGCTCGTGGCGGCGGGAGTGCGGGGCATCCTCAACTTCGCGCCGCGCAAGCTCAGGATTCCTGCCGAGCTGGCGTTGCGAACGGTCGACATGACCATGGAATTCGAGAGCCTGTCGTTCGCGCTCAGCAAACCGGGTGGTCCTCGCCGCCGCCGCGGGCGCGAATGAATCGCCCGTCCGAGCGGGCGGCGCTGACGGCCATGGTCGTGGCCATGATCCTGTGGGGCGCCACATTCGTGGTGATCCGCGACAGCGTCGCCGGGTTGGCGCCGGCGCTCATGGTGGGTACGCGCTTCCTCGTGGCGGCCGCGCTGTTCGGCGTGGCGCTGCTGCTCCGTCGCCAGAGCATCGTGGCGGTGGACTTCTGGGGCGGACTGGGCAGCGGCGTGTTCGTGCTGGGCGGGTATTACTTCCAGGCCGAGGGCCTGCGCACTGCTGCGGCGGGCACCAGTGCGTTCCTGACCTGTGCCGGCACACTGCTGGCCGCATTCTTCGCCTGGCCCTTACTGAAGCAGCGCCCCACGCGGATGCTGACGGCGGGGATCCTGTTGGCGATGGCGGGTTCGGGGATCCTGTCGTTGCGCGGGTCGGGATTCCATCTGGGCCGCGGCGAGTTGCTCACTCTGCTGGGCGCGTCGATGTATGCGTTGCAGATCGTGTTCGTGTCGCGCGTCGCGCGCACCGCCGACTCGCTCACCCTCGCCTTCGCGCAGTCGCTGCTCGTCGCGTGCGTGCTGCTGCCGTTCGCGCACGATGCCCGCGGCGCGTTCGCCGCGCTCGACCGCGCGGGCTGGCAGCGCCTGGCCTACCTCGCGGTGGCCGGCAGCACGGTGGCGCCGATGTTGCAGTTGACGGCGCAGCGCACGCTGCCCGCAGGGCGCGTGGCCCTGCTGTTCGCATTGGAGCCGGTCTTCGCGCTGCTGTTCGCGCTCACGCTGGGCGGCGAACAGTTCGCGCTGCGCTGGTGGATCGGCGCGGCGATGATCCTCAGTGCCGTGCTGCTGGTCGAGTGGCGGGCCGCAGCGGCACGTCCTTCCACCACATGAGCAGCCGCCCCACGGCCTGACGGTCCGCGCGGAAGATGGCCGCGCCGTGGCCGCGTTGATTCGTGTCGGCGACACGGCTCTGTCTCATCGGAAGCGAGGCAGCGAGCCGGTCTGCGAACAGCGAGGCCTCGAGTTCCTCGGGCGCGACCTGAAGGAACAATGGCACCGCCGAAGCGAGCAGCGAAGCTCGCAGCAGGCCGCGATCCACGGCAGCGGGCGCGGGGGCAACCAGGAGGAGCGCGGTGAAGCGGGGTTCCCTCGCGGCGGCCTGAGCCGCCGCGAATGCGAGTGTCCCGGTCGCGCCGACCGCGGCGTTGCGGGAATCGACGAGCCGCAGGCGCACCAGCGCCGCCAGCGTTTCGCAGGCATCGCGCGCGGTTCGCTCCAGGAACGCGTTCTCCCGTCCGAGCCACGCATCCGTGCCCGAGGCGGCGGCCGCGACGGATCCCCGTGCGCCGCGTGGATCCACGATCGCCACGGCGACCCCTTGTCGCGCGAGTTGCACCGCAAGGCTGTCGAAGGCCGCGAGGGTGTCGGAGGCCGGCGCGAGCAGCACGACGACGCGGGGCCTGTTCGCCGAACGAGCCGGCACGAAGGTGACCGAGAGCGGGAATCCGTCTGCCGTCCGAACAAGCAGCTTCCGTGCTCCGAGCGCCATGCGCAGGCGCGCGTCGTTGGAGTCGCGCCTTGCGACTTCGCGAGCCACCACGCCAGAAGCGCTCATGCTCGGCCCCCCCGTCGCGGCGGAGCGGCGCAACAGGTCCATGGCGCTCGCGTCCGTGCCCCGGGAGCGAACGGCGACAGGCAGCGCCATGCGCCAGGCGAGATCCTGTCGGCCCGCCGCAATCGCGATGGCGGCGAAGCGCTTGGCCCAGTGCGGCTCGCGCCCGAGCGGAGCGGCCGCGTCCAGGATGAGCGCAAGCGCGCTGTCCGCTTGCCCGCTCTGCGCCTGGGCCCACGCGAGTCGCCCGAACCATTGCGCCGCGCCAGCGGGGGTCTCGCTCGCGGCCTGTTGTAGATCAGCCGCGATGGTGTGTCGCGCCTCGGCGATGGCGTCAGGTGTGCCGCGCGCCAACAATTGTTCGGCGAGCGAAAGCCGCTCCGGGCGATCCCCTCGCACCCTCACCGCGCGGCGATAGCAGGCCACGGCGCTGTCGAGTTGTCCCTCGCGTTCATAAGCGCTGCCCAGCAGTGCGAATGCCTCGCCGGCATCCAGCCGGTCGCTGGTGCCACCGCTGGCCGCGGAGTCCGCGAAAGCCCGCAGCGAACGCCGCAACACCATGGGGCTCGAGGCGTCCCAGAGCAGGACCTGCGGACGCGTCAATGGGCGTGCGGCGCGTGCGGGAGTGGCGACTGCGAACAGGCCCAGCGCGAGCAAGACAACACTCGCGGCAGAGGTGTGTTTCATGGCGTTGCTCCGCGTGCGAGGTCGAGGAACAGGCGCTCGAGTGGCGAATGGGCGTCGGCAGGCGCACCCCACTCGGCACGCGTCATGGTGCGGGCCACGAGGCCTCCGTGCAACAGCACGATGCGATCGCAAAGCCGCTCCACCGTTTCGGTCACATGGCTGGAGAACAGCACGGCCGCGCCATCGCGAGCCAGAGTCCGCAGTTCGTCCTTCGCCGCCAGTGCGGAGGGGGCATCGAAACCCTCCAGCGCTTCGTCGCACAACACCACCGCGGGACGATGCAGGATTGCCGCAAGGAACGAGACCTTCTTGCGCATGCCGTGCGAGTAGCTGCGCACCGGGTCGTCGAGGCGGCTGTCCAGATCGAGCTGCGTGGCCAGGAGGCGCGCGCGGATCTGTGCTTCGTGGGGATCCAATCCCCGCACCGTTGCGATGAAGGCGAGGTGTTCCGCGGCGGAAAGCTCCTCGTGGAAGCTGGGCTCCTCTGCGGCGTAACCCAGCGCCGCGCGTGCCGCCAGGTGATCCACCCAGACATCGTGCGCGGCCACGAACACATGGCCCGCGTCAGGTGGCTGCAAGCCCGCAGCCGTGCGCAGCAGCGTGCTCTTGCCGGCGCCATTGGCGCCGAGCAGGCCGACGATCTCTCCCGGCCGCACCTCGAACGATACGCCCGCGAGCGCGGTGAGGTCGCCGTACGCCCGCTGCAGGTTCTCGATCCGGAGCATCAGCGGGCCTCGGGGGTGTGCCAGCGGGAGAGACGAAGCGAGGAATGCACCAGCCCCACAATCAGGACCGCCCATCCCATGAGGGGGATCATCAGGCTCGCGCACAACGCCACGCCGAGCCAGCCGTAGTACAGGTTCTCCGCGATCTCGCCGCGCGGATGCAGCGTGATGGCGTAGTGCAGGCCGAGCGTTGCGATGGCAAGCCCGGGAATGAACCATGTCAACCATTGCCCAATGCGCGCCGGCACGGGGAACGCTGTGGCGAGTGCGGCTTGCACCAGCGCGAACAGCGCGAGCACCACGACCAGTTGCGCGAAGCGCGCGCGCCAGAGCGCTCCGAACGAGAGCGGAAGTTGGCGGAGCAGGTCGGCGGGATCCTCGCAGGTTCGTACGACCGCCCAGCCGCCCAGCAGGGCGCTTGCGATCGTGAAGCCGACGAAGGATTGCGCTCGGGCAAGCAGAGGTGGCGCGCCGGACCACCATGCTGCGCTCGAGAGCGCGCTGGCGATGATCGCGCCGAACAGGCGGGCGCGAGGCCCCGGCGAGCGCCACGAGAGGGTCCGGTCCAACCTTGCCACGGCGAGCGTGGGTGAGCCGCGCCGCCACCGTGGCGGCGCCACGGCGCGGATCCGATGCTGCCGGTGACCCGGCACCAGCAGGCGCATGAGCGGCGGGAGTGCGCCGGCCGCGCCGTCGCCGCGCGAACGGGCAAACCGTGCAAGCGCTGCGCCCAGACGCGTGCATTCGAGCCACGCCACCAGGAACGCCACCCAGAGCAGAGCGCTCCAGAGCCAGGGCATCAGGTCGAGTCCAGCGAGCCACAGCGCGAACGCGAGCGGGACGGCGGCCAGCGCAGGCAGGCGCGACTCGGTCAGCAGGTGACGCGCGACGAGGGCCGCGGGCACCGGGAGCGCCAACCACTCCGGCCCCGGAAGCCGCGCCACCAAAGCGGATTGGCGCCAGTGTGCGAGCGACCCGGCTGCGAACGCGGCGGCTGCAAGGGCGAAGGCCTCGAGCCGGAGCGTCGCGATCGCCCCGCCGGCCCGGTGCGCGCCGTCGAATGGGATGCGCGCCTGCCAGAAGGTGAACGCGCCGAGCAGTGTTGCGAGGGACACCAGCACCACGCGCATGCGGCCATTGAGCGCAGCGAGTCGCCGCGCCATCAGGCGTTGGTGCAGTCGGCGCAGCGCGCCCGCGGGGTCCGGTCGGGTCAGGGTCATGGAGGCCGCGCGATTGTAGCCGAGGGCGGGCGCGCTTCGCAGTCATGGACAGGCGCCGGGCCGGATGGCACCCTTGCCCCATGCCCGGCCCGCCCGTTGTCGTGACCTCCCCGCACTATGCCTGCGATATCGGGATGCATGTGTTCCCGATCGAGAAGTACGCCCTGGTTGTGCAGGCGCTTGAAGCCTCGGGGCACCTTGCGCGAGGAGCTGCGCTCGAACCGCCGCCGCCGAGCCGGGAGTTGCTTGCGGCCGCGCATGACGAGGCGTATCTGGAAGACCTTGCGGCGCTGCGCTGGACTCCGCGCACCCAGTACTCCGAACTGCCGCTCACGCACGAGGTCGTGCTCGCGTTCTCGTATGGTGCCTCGGGCACCACGCTCGCCGCCCGCGAGGCGCTGGAGCGCGGGGCGGCTGCACACGCGGGCGGCGGGCTGCACCACGCCTATGCGGGTCATGCGGAGGGCTTCTGCTACTTCAACGATCTTGCGGTCGCCGTGCGCGTGCTCCAGCGGGAACAACGCATCGGTCGCGCGGCAGTGGTGGACCTCGATGTTCATCAGGGCAATGGTACGGCTCACATCTTCCGCGACGACCCCGAGGTGTTCACTGTGTCGATGCATCAAGAACTCAACTATCCCAGCCCCAAGGAACAAAGTGACCTCGATGTCGGGCTTGCGGATGGCACCGAGGACGCTGCCTATCTCGCCGCACTCGCCCCAACCCTGGAGCGGGTCTGGGCGCACCGTCCCGACCTTGTCCTGTACCAAGCGGGCGCCGATCCATTTCACGACGACCAACTGGGCGGCTTGGCGCTGAGCCTCGCCGGCCTCGAGGAGCGCGATCGCATGGTGATCGAAGGGTGCATGGTGCGCGGCATCCCGGTGGTGACCACGCTCGGCGGTGGCTATGCGCGCCGACTCGAGGACACGGTTCGCATCCACACCACCACCTGTCGCTTGGCGCTCGAACTGGGTGCGGCCCGGAGAAACGCGTGATTCGCGCGTGGGTGTCCGATGCCGGCGGTGTCCACTCGGCCGACCTGGAGCACGCGCACCGGGCGCTCGAGACGGGGGCGTGTGCGGTGTGGTTGGATTTTGAAGGCAGTGGTGTGGAGGAGGTCCATCGCGCGCTCGAGCCGCTCGG
>JANLOU010000275.1:0-1579 GCA_031366735.1 Candidatus Eiseniibacteriota bacterium | reverse complement strand
ATCCGGCGCTGGACCGCCGTGGTGGAGCCTCGGCTGGTGGGCGCCAGCGTCACCGCGTTCGTCGAAGTCTTCTTCGAGCACCCGCGATTCGAGACCGGCTTCATCGATCGCGTGCAACAACTGGACGAAGTGCTCGAGGTGCATCACATCACGGGGGAGTTCTCGCTGCTGCTCAAGGCCCGCGTGCAGGACATGGAAGCATTGCAGAGCCTGTTGCTGGAACAACTCAGTGCACACGAAGGCGTTCGCCAGACCCGCACCGTCATGGTGCTCTCGACCGTGAAGGAAGAGACTTACATCGATACGGTTCTCAAGGGAGAGACATCATGAGCAAGCACATCGCACCCGCGCAGGTGCACGAGACGCTGCACCGGCACCTGCTCGCCGACGGCTACGACATGGTGTTGGACCTGGAGAAGAGCCAGGGCCGCCGCTTGTGGGATTCGCGCCACGGCAAGTCGTTCCTCGACATGTTCTCGTGCTTCGCCTCGCTGCCGGTGGGGCTGAACCATCCCAAGATGGCCGACCCGGATTTCCGTGCCAAGCTGCTGCGTGCCGCGCTGGCGAATCCGACCAACTCCGATGTGTTCACCACCGAGTACGCCGAGTTCCTCGACACCTTCAGCCGCGTGGGCATTCCGGCCGAGCTGCCGCATGCGTTCTTCGTGGCGGGCGGCGCGTTGGGCGTGGAGAACGCGCTCAAGGCGGCCATGGATTGGAAGGTGCGCCGCAACATGGCCAAGGGCGTCATGGGCGAGAAGGGCACGCAGGTCATGCATTTCAAGGAAGCCTTCCATGGCCGCACGGGTTACACGGTCTCGATGACGAACACGGCCGATCCGCGCAAGTACCAGTACTTCGCGCGCTTCCCCTGGCCGCGCGTGAGCAATCCCAAGCTGCGCTTTCCGGTGGATGCCGCTGAGTTGGCGCGCGTGCAGCAGGCCGAGACCCAGTCGCTCGCCGAGATCCGCGCCGAGTTCGAGCAGCATCCGGATGACATCTGCGCCATCATCCTCGAGCCCATCCAGGCAGAGGGCGGCGACAATCATTTCCGCGACGAGTTCCTGCACGCCCTGAAAGCGATTGCGCATGAGCACGACGCCCTGCTGATCTTCGATGAAGTGCAGACCGGGGCCGGGATCACCGGGCGCTTCTGGGCCTACCAGACGCAGGGCGTGACGCCCGACCTGCTGGCGTTCGGCAAGAAGATGCAGGTGTGCGGCATCCTGGCCGGCGGGAGGATCGATGAGGAACCGCAGAATGTGTTCAAGGTGAAGAGCCGCATCAACTCCACCTGGGGCGGCAATCTGGTCGACATGGTGCGCTCGCAGCGCTACCTCGAGATCATCGAGGAGGACGGCCTGATCGACAACGCTCGCGCGGTGGGTGCGCACCTTTTGCAGGGTCTGCAGACACTTCAGGGCGAGCGCCCCGAGCTCATGAGCAATGCGCGCGGGCGAGGCTTGCTGTGCGCCATCGACATGCCCGACGGTGGGACGCGGGATGCCGTGATTGGGCACGCGTACGGGCTGGGCATGATGATCCTGTCGTGCGGCACGCACAGCATCCGGTTCCGCCC
>JANLOU010000268.1:0-3213 GCA_031366735.1 Candidatus Eiseniibacteriota bacterium | reverse complement strand
CGTGCTCACGCGCGCCTGCACTGTGGAGCCCCACAACTTGAGCGCCACTTCGCGTTGCAGCACCGAGTCCCATGCGCGATACACCTCGGCCTGTGCGCCGGCCCCCAGTTGCTCGAGGATGAGCAGATGCCCCCATTGGGTGGGCGCTGCCGCGGCGCCGACCTGCAGCGTCGCGCGCGAATCCGCACCTCGCTGCAGGCCGCGATTGAACGCAGCGATGTTCGCGATGTCCCGTAGCGCCGCGACCTGCGCCCGGTGAGCGGGTGGCGATTGCAACAACTCGCTGTCCCAATCGGTCGACGCACCGTCCGACAGCGAGGCCAGCAATCGTTCGATCGGGTCGTGGTCAGCGCTCATGACCCATCGCTTCGGCAAGGCGGGCCAGCGCTCGCTGCACCGCCATTCGAACGGCATCGCGACTCGACTTGCCCGTCATGGTGGAGATCTCCTCGTAGTCGAAGTCCAACTCGATGCGCAGGTGCAACAGTTCACGCTCCCGCTCATGGAGACTGGCAAGCGCGCGTTCGTAGCGGTCCAGCAGGTCGCCGCCGATCGCGTTCTCGAGCGGCGAGGGCGCGGAATCGCCGAGCGACTCCGGCACCCCATCGGGTCCCGGACGGCGGTTCGCCCATCGCACCTCGTCCCTGATACGATTGAGCACCGCTTGGCGAACATAAGCTTGGAAGCCGCCCGGTCCGCGCACCTCGATCCGATCCAGTCGAGTGAGCACCCGCATGAGGGTTTCCTGCACCAAGTCGGCGGTGTCCATCAGGGAGCGCGCGCGCATGGGCAGGCGCCCTGAAGCCCAGCGGCGCAGCCTCGGCACATAGCGCTCGAGCAACTGGTTCAGCGCCGCTTGGTCGCCATCCTTGGCAAGGCGCAACAGATCCACCGTTGCCAGCAGTGGCGCGGGGTCGGATGGCGGGTCGGCGGGTGGTCGACCATCAGTCACGAGTGCTCCTCTTCTCGGATGGGCGCAACTCGGCCCCGGCCAGATTAGACGGTGGAGCTGGAAGCGGGCAACATGACCCATCCCTGTCCGAGCGCCTCTCTGGTGCGGATGGGCACGCTTGGTCCGGTGGGGTCGAGCCAGCGTTCCTGGAGGAGTCACATGCCACGAGGCCGTGGATACACCAAGGTCGATCTGCGACACCTGCTCGAGGATCTGCGCGACGCCTATCCTGGCGGACTCGAGGAAACCATCGTCACGGAACTGGTGGCGAACTCGCTCGATGCCGGCGCCACGATCATCCGCATGATCGCCGATCCCGCGGCAGCCACCTTCCAACTCGAGGACAACGGGCGTGGCATGGTGTGGAAGGAGCTGCGCCAGTTCCACAACCTCGCTTCCAGCACCAAGACGCGCGGTGCAGGGATTGGTTTCGCGGGCGTAGGCATCAAGCTCGCGCTGCTCATCGCACGCGAAGTGATCACCGAATCGCGACGCGGCAAGTCCCACTCGGCCTCGAGTTGGCACCTGCAGTCGCGGGAGCTCGCGCCTTATGAACCCGTGCCACCTGCAGGCGCGATCACCGAGCGCGGCACGGCGGTCAAGCTGCAGTTGAACCAAGGGCTCTCGCCATTGTTGGACCCCGGGTACCTCGAACATGTGATCCGTCTGCACTTCCAGCCGCTCGTCGATCCCTCGTTCGATGCGGCGCTCAGGCCGCTCTACCCACAGGGCATCCGGTTCGAGGTGAACGGTCACGAGATCCAGCAACGCCAGAGCCGCTCGGCCGAACACGCAGCGCTCGAAGTGCGCATCGAGCGCCAACGCAAGCCCTCGGGCCTGGGCCACATCGAACGCTTCGCAACCCCGCTGCCCGAGCACCAGCGCGGTATCGCGATCAGCACCTATGGCAAGGTCATCCGGCGCGGCTGGGATTGGCTGGGCATCCTGCCCGCTGCGCCCGACCGGGTGACCGGCATCATCGAGATCCCGGCACTGTCGCAGGCCCTGACGCTCAACAAGGGCGATTTCGTGCGCACCGGCCCGCGCGGCGCGCTCTACTTGTCGTACCGACGCGCGATCCAGGAAGCCGTGCAGACCCAACTCTCGCACTGGGGCGATGCGCGCGATGCGGCGCAGGATGAGCGGCGCAAGGTGGCGCGACCCATGGAGCGCGACCTGCAGCGCGTCCTCGAAGGATTGAGCGATGACTTCCCGCTGCTGTCCTCGCTGGTGGAGCACCAGCGTGGGGGTCAGCGGCGCATTACGTTACCGGGCGGAACGAACGCGAGCGAACCGGCGCACGCGGAGTCCGCGAGCGTGACGCCGGATGAAGTGCCCGGCGCGATGCTCGACGAGCAGCCAGAGGCAGCCTACGCACCGGATGCCGCGAGAGAGGACAGCCCCATGCTGACGCCGCCCACACCCGCGAGCGATACTCCCGCTGCGCCCTCCCCGCCCGAGGCTCCGGTGGCGGACGAGCCGGGCGACGGAGCGAGCAGCCCCGGCACGCGCACCGGGCGTGGGCAGCGTTACGGGCTCTCGGTCCAGTTCGAGGCGCGCCCGGGCGACCCCGAGTTGGCGCGGCTGATCGAGAACACCGTGTGGATCAACACCGACCATCCGGCCTACCAACGCGCCGAATCCACCCGTTCGACGGGCTACCACATGGCCGTCGCGGTGGCCCTGGCGCTCGCGCCACTGGCGACCGGGGAGCGCGGCGTGCAGCAGTTCGTCACCGCGTTCCTCGCGCAGTGGGGCGAGGCGGTGAAGCCGGAGCGGACAACGCGCGGGCGGGGAAGATAAGCGCTTAATCGAGGAATACGAGGGACTGGACCGGAGCCTGATCCCGCTGAGCCTGATGCAGGTCCAGGCGCAGCTGGAGGAAGAGGTCGAGTCGCTGGCGGGGCTGCGCCACGCACGCCGCGATGGCGCGACCGGGACCCGGCACGGGAGCAATCCGGGGACGGTGGTGCTGGATGGCCAGCGAGTGCCGATCCGGGTGCCGCGGGTGCGCAGCGAGCAGGCGGAGATCCCACTGCGGAGCTATCCCGGGCGCGATCGGCCTGTCGAGCTCGACGGTGTCGCGCTCGTTCGTGGCGGCGAGCGCGGCGAAGCTGAAGGAGTTCCAGGAGCGCGACTTGAAGGGCTAGCACTACGTCGCGTTGTTCCCCGATGGCAAGAGTTTCGCCGACACCCTGCTGGTGATCGCACTGGGCGTGACGGCCGACTGCACGAAGCGGTTCCTGGGCTTCGTCGAGACC
>JANLOU010000265.1:0-3634 GCA_031366735.1 Candidatus Eiseniibacteriota bacterium | reverse complement strand
GTTCGTCGCATTGCCGCCGTTGGCGGTTTTCGTCGCCTTGTCGGACGTGTACCGGAACTGCGGGTAGATCACGCCGCTGAAGTCGATCGCTGGAGCAGCAGCCTGTTGGGCCTGCAGGACCGGAGCGGCGAACAGCAGGAGTGCGGCACAGAGTGTCGCGCGGAACACGAAAGGCATCGCTGGGAATCCCGAAGTCGGGGTGGATGGGGCGTCCATGCAGATCGCATGGCGCAGCGTGGCGTGAGAACCGTTCACGCAGAGGAGAATGCCCACTCCGCGTCACGGTCATCCCCGCATCCGTGTAACAACCCTGTAACGGCGCGCGTACGCGTCGATACGGTGGCCTACGGCGCGACGAACCTCGCCAGCACCAGGTACGCCAGTCCGGAAATCGTGGCCGCCGCAGGGATGGTGAATACCCACGCCCAGACGATCCGGCCGGCAATTCCCCAGCGGACCGCCGAGAGGCGGCTCGTTGCGCCCACACCGACAATCGAGCCGGTGATCGTGTGCGTTGTGCTCACCGGGATGCCGAACCGTGACGCGGACAGGATGACGATCGCGCCGGCGGTTTCCGCAGCAAAGCCGCTGACCGGGCGAAGCCGCGTAATCCGGGACCCCATCGTGTGCACGATACGCCAGCCGCCGAACAGCGTACCGAGCGAAATGCAGAGGTACGCGCCGATGGCGACCCACCACGGGATGTGCTTGATGTCGGCGACATACAGGTACTGCTGCCATCCCGTCGCATTCACGAAGTTCTCGCGAGCCGCGTACAGCAGCCCGACGATGATGCCCATGGTCTTCTGCGCGTCGTTGCTGCCGTGCGCGATCGACATGGCCGCCGAGCTGACGAGCTGGCCGCGACGAAACAGTCGATCCACGAAGGCCGGCGTCGAGCGGCGAAGCAGATTATAGACCAGCACCATGATCACAAACCCGATCGCGGCGCCGAGGACCGGCGACAGCGCGATGGCGGAGAGCGTCTCAACCCACTTCTTTCCCCAGACCAGCGCCGCCAGCCCGCCCTTGGCCACCGCCGCGCCAGCAAATCCGCCGATGATCGCGTGCGATGAACTCGACGGAATTCCAACGTACCAGGTGATCAGGTTCCAGATGATGGCGCCGATCAGGCCGCCGGCGATCACGCTCGGCGTGACAATGTCGGGCACGACGAACCCGCTACTGACTGCCTTCGCCACCGCCGTGCCGACCAGTAGCGCGGCCGCGAAGTTGCCCGCCGCCGCCCACACGACGGCAGCGAACGGAGAGAGGACACGCGTGCCGACGATGGTCGCGATCGAGTTCGCCGAGTCGTGAAACCCGTTGATGAAGTCGAACGCGAACGCCAGCGCGACAATGATGAGGACGTAGGTAACCACAGGACTCGCTGTTGGGATCCGTGCGCTACGTCAGCTGTTCTTGATGGAAATGCTCTCCAGCACGTTCAGCACGTCCTCGCACTCGTCGATGGCGTGCTCGACGTTGTCGTAGAGCTCCTTCCACTTGATGACCTCGAGCGCGTTTGGTGTGCCTTCAAACAGCGCACCGACCGCACTCGAAAACAGCGCATCACCCTCCTCCTCGAGCTTCTTGATCTCCCGGCCGATCCGCGCGACTTCGTGCGCGTCACGCAGTTTGTGCACGGCTTCCTTGATCAGCGCGGTCGCCCGCACCAGGACGGCCGTGAGCTGCTTGGCCGGCTCGCGACGGTCGGCGAGATGAAACATCTGCGCCCGGCGCGCGGTACCGTCCATCAGATCGACGACATTGTCCAGCGTGGTCGCGAGTTCGTGGATGTCCTCGCGGTCGAGCGGCGTCACAAAACTGCGATCCAGCCGCAGCATGATCTCGTGCGTAATGTCGTCCGCCTGATGCTCAAGTTCCTTAATCTGTCCGGCAAAGAAATCGAGCCGCGTGGGCTCAGTGAACAGGTCGTTGAGCACAACCGATGAGCGGGAAAGACGCTCGGCGAGGGCGTCAAACAGGTCGAAGAATCCTTCGTCCTTCGGGATCAGTCGCACGGGTGGGGGTCTCCGATTGCGGCGGCACTGGTCTGGCGTGACCAAGAAGATACCGTTCGGCAACAACCGGCCGCAAACGCCGCCAGGCGATTCTGCTGAGTTGGGGCCTCACCGTCAGCTGCGGTGTTGCGGAGCCGTTACACCCGGCGGAACGGCAACGCGCGGGCGCCAAAAACCGCGGTATGAGCCCGGAGCGTCTCATACGCCATGGCATAGCCGGCAACTGCCAATCTGTCAGCATGCCACCGAGGGATAGGATGACTCAAATGGGCCGAAATGGCGCACATTTGTGGCCCTAAGCTTGCCCTTACAAACAGATAAGCACGATACCCTCTCGAGGATCCAATGGCAGACAAAGTTATCGGCATCGATTTGGGCACCACGAACTCCGTCGTCGCCGTGATGGAAGGCGGCGATCCGGTCGTCATTCCGAATGCAGAAGGCGGGCGCACCACGCCGTCCGTCGTCGGCTTCAGCAAGGATGGCGAGCGCCTCGTGGGCCAGATCGCCAAGCGGCAGGCAGTCACCAATCCGCAGAACACCGTCTTCTCGATCAAGCGCTTCATGGGCCGCAAGATGCCCGAGGTGACCGAGGAGATTAAGCGCGTCCCATACGCGGTGAAGAGCGGCACGAACGACGTCGCCTCGGTCGAGGTGCAGGGCAAGCGCTACACGCCGCCAGAGGTCTCGGCGATGATCCTGCAAAAAATGAAGCAGACCGCCGAAGACTACCTCGGCCACCCGGTCACCAAGGCGGTTGTTACGGTGCCGGCGTACTTCAACGACTCGCAGCGCCAGGCCACGAAGGACGCGGGCAAGATCGCCGGCCTCGACGTGCTCCGCATCATCAACGAACCCACGGCCGCGGCGCTGGCGTACGGCCTTGACCGCAAAGGCAAGAAGGACGAAAAGGTCGCCGTGTTCGATCTGGGCGGCGGCACCTATGACATTTCCGTGCTCGAGCTCTACGAAGTGGACGGCACGCGCCAGTTCGAAGTGAAGTCCACCAATGGCGACACGCATCTTGGCGGCGACGATTTCGACCAACGCGTGATCGACTGGCTCGTGGCCGAGTTCAAGAAGGACCAGGCGATTGACCTCTCGAAGGATCCGATGGCGCTTCAGCGCCTGAAGGAAGCTGCTGAGAAGGCCAAGATCGAGCTGTCGGGTACGATGACCACGGACATCAACCTCCCGTTCATCACGGCCGACCAGGCCGGGCCGAAGCATCTGAACTATCAGCTCACGCGCGCCAAGCTCGAGCAGCTGGTGGACGACCTCGTGACGCGCACGCTCGAGCCGATGAAGAAGGCGCTCGCCGACGCCAAACTGCAGCCGTCGGAGATTGACGAAGTGCTCCTCGTGGGCGGCTCGACGCGCATGCCCAAGGTGCAGGAAGTCGTGAAGGCGTTCTTCGGCAAGGAGCCGAACAAGGGCGTGAACCCGGACGAAGTCGTGGCCGTCGGCGCGGCAATTCAGGGCGCGGTGCTCACCGGTGAGCAGAAAGACGTGCTGCTACTCGATGTGTCGCCGCTGTCACTCGGCATCGAAACGCTGGGCGGCGTGACCACGGTGCTCATCCCGCGCAACACGACGATCCCGACCAAGAA
>JANLOU010000233.1:0-3711 GCA_031366735.1 Candidatus Eiseniibacteriota bacterium | reverse complement strand
TCGGCGTGAGGCGAAGCGCAGAGGGCTGGAATGGCCAGATCCAGCACTACGATGGTCGTCGCTGGAGCCGGGTCACAAATGACGCAACCGCCTTCCTCACCCGGGTCTGGGGCCCCTCAGCGACCGACTACTTCATAGTCGGCTTCGCCCTGTATAACGACGGCAAGATCCTGCGGCGCAGCTTTGACGGAAGCCGATGGAATACCACGACCTCGCTTGCTGGAGTCGAGCTGTTTGATATCTGGGGAAACTCTGCGTCCGATGTGTTCGCGGTTGGGACACGCCGTACGGGTCAGGGCGGAGCGATCCTTCACTACGACGGTTCGAGCTGGGTCACGCAGAACGACACGGCCAATGTCAGGGGTGTCTGGGGGAGCTCGGGAACCGCCGTGTTCGCGGTGGGTTCCGGAATCTGGCAATTCGATGGCAGCATCTGGAGACATCAGGTCCGAGGAACGCCGTACCTCTTCGGCGTCTGGGGAAGTTCACCGAGTGATGCCTTTGCCGTCGGAGGTAGTGGCACGATCATGCACTTCGACGGCAATGAATGGCGCTCCCAGCCCAGTGGCACCAGCGTGAACCTGCTGGATGTGTGGGGAACGTCGGCCAATGACGTCTTCGCCGTGGGTTCCGGTGGAACAATCCTGCACTACGATGGCAGCACATGGATCCCTCAAGTGAGCGGGACGCAGGCGGCTCTACTTGGAGTGTGGGGGAGTTCCGGAAGTGATGTATATGCGGTGGGCTACGAGGGCGCGTTTCTGCACTACAACGGCACTGGATGGCGCGCGGTGAGCTTGTAGGTCACCTCACGCGCGGATCTCAGGTACATTCGTGCGATGCCACTCCAATCCGGCAGCAGGATCGGCCCCTACGAGATCATCGCCCCGCTCGGCGCGGGCGGCATGGGTGAGGTGTACCGCGCGCGCGACACGCGCCTCGGCCGTGATGTGGCAATCAAAGCGATGCCCGCTGACTTCGTCCGGGACCCCGAGCGACTCGCCCGGTTCGAGCTCGAGGCCAAGACACTCGCCTCGCTCTCGCATCCGAACATCGCCGCCATCCACGGCCTCGAGGAGCAGGCGGGCGTGCCGCATCTGGTGCTCGAGTTGGTCGAGGGCGAGTCGCTGTCCGAGCGGCTTGCGCGTGGCCCGATCGGGTCGCGTGACGCGCTGGCCATCGGCATCCAGATTGCCGCGGCGATCGAAGCGGCGCACGAGCGGGGAATCGTTCATCGTGATCTCAAACCCGGCAATGTGATGGTCACACCCTCGGGGATCGCCAAGGTGTTGGACTTCGGGCTCGCCAAGCTGGACGCGGCCACTCCGTCCAGCCTCGACCTGAGCCAGTCGCCCACCATGGCAGTGCTGCCCGGCGCGACCCGCGCGGGAGTCATCCTCGGTACCGCCGCTTACATGAGCCCCGAGCAAGCGCGTGGACTGCCCGTCGACCGCCGCAGCGACATCTGGTCGTTCGGCTGCGTGCTGTTCGAATGCTTCGCCGGACGGCCGCTGTTCGAAGGCGTGACCACGGCCGACCTGCTCGCGCGCATCCTCGAACGAGAACCCGACTGGGCCCGCCTCCCCGCCGACATGCCGCCTCGGGCACGCGAGATCCTGCGCCGCTGCTTGCGCAAGCAAGCCGATGAGCGACCGCGCGACATCCGCGATGTACGGCTTGAACTGGTGGAACTGGCGAGTGGCGGCGGCAGGGAGGACATCGGACGCAAGCCGTCCATTGCGGTGCTGCCGTTCGAGAACCTGAGCGGCGTCGACGATGAGTACTTCGCCGACGGCATCACGGTCGAGATTCTCAGCGCGCTTTCGCAGCTCGAGGGGCTGCGCGTGGCCGCGCGCACATCGTGCTTCGCCTTCAAGGGCAAGCGCGAGGACCTGCGCGCCGTGGGGGACCAGCTCGATGTGACCAGCGTACTCGAAGGCAGCGTGCGCCGCGCGGGCTCGCGGCTGCGCATCACCGTTCAGCTGGTGAATGTCGCCGACGGCTACCAGTTGTGGTCGGAGCGTTACGACCGCGAAATGCTTGATGTCTTCGAGCTGCAGGATGAGATCGCGCGCACCATTGCCACGCGCCTGCGCGTGACGCTGGACTCCGATGCCGAGCGTAATCGCGGCCGCGCGGGCACACGGAATCTGGAAGCCTACGAGCTGGTGCTGCGTGGACGCGCGCACGCCAACCGGCGCGGCAGGTTCCTGCCCATGGCGATCCAATGTTACGAGCAGGCTATCGCGCTCGATCCGGACTACGCCGAGGCCCTGGGACTGCTGGCCGACTCGTATCGCCTCATGGCCACATTCGGAAATGTGCCGTTCGCCGGTGCCACCGCCAAGGCCAAACAAATTGCGGAACAGGCCATCGCCGCGGATCCGGGACTGGCCGAACCATGGTCCACGCTTGCATGTGTGGCCGAACAATACGAATGGGACTTCAAGGGCGCGAAGACTTATTGGCTAAAAGCACTGAGTCTGGATCCGCGACACTCTCGCGCGCGCGCGCAGTGGGCCCTGTGGGGCGCGATGCGCGGTTCGATGCCGCATGCACAGGCTCTGGCCGAGGCAAAGCGCTCCATGGCGGATGACCCACTCAATGCATGGGTTGTGGCGATGCACTCCTACATGCTGGGGCTCTCAGGCGAGCGCGATGCCTCACTGGCAGAGGCGGAGCGGGCCATCGAACTCGATCCCGACTCGTTCTTCCCCCAGTGGAACCTGATCCGCGCGCATGCATGGCGCGGGGATCACGATCGCGCGCTCGCGCTCGCGCCTTCGGTGCTTGCCGAATGCGGGAGACACCACTGGATGCTGGGACTGGTCGCGTGGATCCACGGCGAAGCAGGGAACGCTGAACTGGCGCGGGCCGTGTACGACGAGTTGGAAGGCCGCTCGCGTCATGAGTTCACGCCCCCGTTCTGGCTCGCGGTGGCGGCGTCGGCCGCCGGGCTCGACAAGGAGGCGCTGGACTGGGTACGCCAAGCCGTCGCCGAACATGACCCGCTGACGCTATGGTCACGCGGCACACCGTTCTGGGGCCGACTGCGCAAGCAGGATGGATTCGCGGAGATCGTGCGCACCGTGTGGGAGTCAATGTACGCGTAGTCGGTGGCATCGATGAGTGGAGCGACGGCGATGAAAGCGCTCGCTCGATTCGGCTCGTGTGGGACGCGCTGGGGCTCCTCAAGTGGTCTTCCTCGGGCCTGTGGGGGCCGTGGAAGTGGAGGAGTCCGCCATCGCGCGCATCAGCCACCGCCGCTGGAAGGAGCCGGCGGAGCTCATGCGCCAGTGCAGCACCAAGCGGGCGGTATTCCTTGGGCGAAAGTCTCGCCGACCACCATTACATCCGCTTGCCCTCGGCGACGGTCTTCAATTGCACGAGTCCCTTCTCGAGGTCGGCGCCGAGCATCTTGTCCATATCCATGAACATGCCGACGGCTTTGCCGATGAAGATGTGATCCCCATCCATCGACCATGTCACGAGCGAGCCGGTCGGCGTACCCGCAAGGGCGAGCACGCAGGTTGCCGTGGACTTCATGGGCTCCACGAACTCGAGCCGGATGCCCACCCTCTGGCCAGGCACGCTCTCCTCGATAGTCATCTTGCCCTTGCCGGTGTCCTTGTTGCCCTTCCACGCATACGACTGACCGACGCCCGACGCGGGGCCTTCGAAGGTTTTCTGCATGTTCGGATCCTGCTGCTC
>JANLOU010000191.1:0-1686 GCA_031366735.1 Candidatus Eiseniibacteriota bacterium | reverse complement strand
CACATCGTCGAGCAGCACATGCAGCTGGGAGACCGTCAACCCACCCAGCCAACGCTTGGTGATGCGCTCATGCACCGGATCGATGAAGAACAGGGTGGGATAGGCCTCGACTTTGTGCTTCTGGCGAAAGCCCGCGTTACGCGCCTTCTCGGTGTCGAGGTCCAGATACACGAACTGCTCCGCGTGCCGACGCAACGAAGGATCGGTGTACACGAACGCCCGCATGGAGCGACAGGTGTGACACCACGGCGCCCAAGCCTCGACCACCAGCGTGCGGCCGAGCCGACGCGCTTGCGCGAGGGCGGCAGGGTAGTCGTCCACGACCCATGGCAGCGGCCCCTCGACCTGCTTCGTGCCAACGGGAGCCGCGAATGCGGCGCAGGCGCTGAGCGCCAGAGCGAGTACAGCCAAGCGGAGGGTCTGCATGGGGCTGAACTTACCAGAGCCGCTACCGGGAACTGAAACCCGCCCGCGCCTCAGTGCACTCCGGTGTGGCCGAAGCCGCCCTGGCCGCGCGCGCTGGGCGTGAGCGACTCGACTTCCTGCCACTCGATCAGCGGCACTCGCGCCAGCACCATCTGTGCGATGCGCATGCCCCGCTCGATCCGAAAGCTCTCGTTCCCGTGGTTGATCAAACCCACCACGATCTCCCCGCGATAGTCGGAGTCGATGGTCGCCGGGCTGTTCGGCAGGGTCACCCCATGCTTCACCGCCATGCCTGAGCGGGGTCGCAGTTGGATCTCGAATCCCTCCGGGACTTCGACCGACCATCCCGTGGGCACTCGGACGATCCGGCCGGGCGCGACATCGACCGGGTCGTCGATCGCCGCGCGGACATCCATTCCAGCGGCCCCCGCGGTCTCGTAGGCGGGCAATGGGAGGTCCTTCGCATGGGGCAGGCGGACGATGCGGACGGGAACGCGGGCGGGATCCATATGGGTGAACCTAACAGCCTCGGCACATCCGCACCAAGCCCATGGCGCACACTGGCCAGCGGGCTCGAAGCCGGCCCGAGGGGGCACGAAATCATTGCGCGCGGGATGGGCGCGTGATACCCCTTGACTGTCCGCAGTGACCAGCAACCATGAGGCCATACCTGCACGAGCAATCCACCACACGCACAGCGCAGCATCCGATGGACGATCGCCGCCTTCCGCTCGTCATCCAAGGCGGGATGGGAGTGGGCGTCTCCGGTTGGAAACTCGCGCGCACGGTTTCCCAGCTGGGCCAGCTCGGTGTCATCTCGGGAACCGCGGTCGACGCGGTCATCGCGCGCCGCCTTCAGGACGGGGATGCCGGTGGCCATGTCCGCCGTGCGATCGCCGCCTTCCCGATCCGCGCCGCCGCCGACTGGGCGATCAAACGCTTCTTCGTGGACGGCGGGATTCCCGCAGGACAGGTGTACAAAGCCCTGCCCATGTACCAGCAGACCGTCACGCTGGAACGCGACCAGTTCACGATGCTCTCGGCATTCGCAGAAGTGTTCCTTGCCAAGGAAGGGCACTCGGGCCTGGTCGGGATGAACCTGCTGACCAAGATCCAATTGCCCAATCTGGCCCTGCTCTACGGCGCCATGCTGGCCGATGTCGACTTCATCCTGATGGGCGCGGGCATTCCGCGCGAGATCCCCAAGGCACTCGACCAACTGTCGCGCCACGAGCCGGCGCGCTTGAAGCTCGATGTCGA
>JANLOU010000165.1:0-1725 GCA_031366735.1 Candidatus Eiseniibacteriota bacterium | reverse complement strand
GGCGATTGCGCGACCAGGCCCTGACCCAGGCTTCCGGCGAGGCCTTCCACGATGCCCCGGGCTTGCAGATCTTCGAGGGACTCAAGCGGCATCTCGAGGTCAGGGTATGAGCGGGGAGCCGCGGGTCGCTCAAGCGTTCATCGAGATGCGTGCGGGGGACCCCGAGGCCCTCTCGGCACTAGCGGTCGCGCAGGCGCATCTGGAATCTGGCCGCTCGCTCGTCGGGATCCGGCGTTTCCGGATATTCGAACTGAGCGGCTCGCTGCCGCCCAGCCCCGTGCTGCAGGAACTGTTGCACCGCTCGACCCAGTTCTATAATCCAAGCAAGGAGGAATGTCTCGTTCGCAGCGAGGTGTCCGAGCCTGCCCCATGCGCTGCCGATGAGCAGTGGGTGGTGGTGTTCGAGCGCGGTGGCGATCGTCGCTCCGCCGCCGAGCGCTGGTGGCGGCACGAAACGGGTGCCCGCATCGAGGTGCGCGAGGGGGTGGCCTGGGCGCTGCGCTTCGAGCCGGGCGTCGATGCAGCATCGCTTGCGTCCGATCTCACCGTGACCCTCGACCGGCAGCATGGATTGTTGTGCAATCCCCATTTTCAGCAATGGCGTCCAGCCCCCGATCCCGGGAGTATCCCCTTGCCCTGGATCGCCACCAAGCCCATCACCCGCGGCCCGAGAGCCCGGAAAGGGAAGGAACCGTCATGAGCCACCACTGGTCCCCGGACAAGACATGGAACGAGGAGTGCGGCGTGTTCGCCGCGGTGGGCGTTGCACACGCGGCGGAGATCGTCGCGCTCGGCTTGCATGCATTGCAACATCGCGGACAGGAAGCCACCGGTGTGGTCTCGTGTGACGCCGAGGGCGGGTTCCATTCGCACAAGGGAATCGGGCTCGTCTCCGATGTGCACCGCGATGCATCGCTCGCGCAATTGCCGGGACAGCTCGCCATCGGACATAACCGCTATTCCACCGCCGGTGGCCTCACGCTCGAGAACACACAGCCGTTGCGCGTGGTGTACCGCGGCGGTTCGCTTGCGCTTGCGCACAACGGCAATGTGACCAACGCACGGGCGTTGCGTGCCGGGCTGGAGGAGTCGGGTTCCATATTCCAGACGACGCTCGATACCGAGGTGTTCCTGCATCTGATCGCCCTCGCCACGAATGATCCGATCGAGGACGCACTGCTCGAAGCGGCCCGTCAGGTCGAGGGGGCGTACTCACTCGTGGTGCTCACGCAGGGGTCAGTGATCGCGCTGCGCGATCCGCACGGATTCCGACCCCTGTGCATCGGTCGCCTGGGTGATGGCTATGTGGTGGCGAGCGAGACCTGCGCACTCGACCTGGTTGGTGCAGACCTGCTGCGCGAAGTCGAACCAGGCGAGATGGTCATCATCGACCCTCAGGGCATGAGGTCACGCCGCGCGATGCCAGCCGCGGAGCCTCCGCAGCACTGCATCTTCGAACACATCTACTTCTCGCGCCCCGACAGTCGCGTCTTCGGTGAGACGGTGGATCGTGTCCGTCGCCGGTTGGGGCACCGACTCGCCCAGGAGCATCCGGCGCAGGCCGATGTGGTCATCGCGGTGCCCGATTCAAGTAACTCCATCGCACTCGGATATTCCGAGACCTCGGGTATCGCGTTCGAGTTGGGGCTGATCCGCAATCACTATGTGGGGCGGACCTTCATCCAGCCGCTGCAGGCGGGACGGGACTTCGGGGTGCGGGTGAAG
>JANLOU010000140.1:0-7964 GCA_031366735.1 Candidatus Eiseniibacteriota bacterium | reverse complement strand
CACTCGCCCTCGCCGAGCCATACCAAGTGCGCCTTCGGCCTCGCTGCGAACAATGCGGGCGCCGCCTCGAGCAGCAGCGCATGGTTCTTGTGCGGCGCGAGCGACGCAACCGTACCCACGAGCTCTGCATCCGCGGGCAGGTCCAACCATGCACGCAGGTCGAGCGTCGGCTCTGCGGCCTCGAGGCGCACTTCCGCCAAGTCGATGCCGCTGCGGACAAGCGCAAGCTTCTCCCCGGGAATACCGCAGGCTCGCATCACTTCCATCACGCCTCGACTGATGCAGAAGTACCGACTCACGGGCAGCGCGTACTTGAGCCGGCTGAAGGGGTTCCCCCGCACCCGGAAATCCACGCGTCGTGAGACCACAATGCCCGGGACCCGTGCGAGCCGGGCCGCAGGAACCCCCAACGCATGCGCGTGCGCGCTGTGCAGATGGGCGATATCGGGTGCGAACTCCCTCAGCGTTCGGCGTGCCAGGAGCATCGCGGGAAGATCGAGCTCGCCGGAACTCTGCCAGCGCTCCACCTCGAATGCTTCGGCGCCTGCGCGATCCAGCAGCGGGCCCGGCGGCGACCACAGGCGCTGCTCCACCCCGCGCGCGCGCAGCGCACGCATGAGCAGCAGCACCTGACCCTGCCCCCCCCGCCAACTCCGCCCCGTGTCGAGGTGCGCAATCCTCATGGGAACACCTGCGCGATCGCGGCGGCGAGTGTTCGCCCCACCGCATCGGGTGTGGCCACCTCGCGGGCCCGCGCGTGTGCGCGTGCACCCATGGTACTGCGCGCACTCGCATCCCCGATGAGGTGGGCCAACGCCTGCGCCAACGCCGGCGCGTCGCCACGCGGCACGAGCAGAAGATGCTCCCCGTGGGTGAACACCTCGCGCACTCCCGCCCCGTCCCCACTCACCACCGCGCGCCCCGCGGCCAACCCCTGATAGAGCTTGTGTGGGATGACGCGTCCTGCTTTCTCACCCGAACCGAACGCGCCCAGGGTGATATGGGCTCCGGCGAACACACGAGGCGCATCCGCGTAGTCCAGCCTGCCGGTGAACTCGACATGCTCCAGCCGACGACTCGCTGCAAACGCGCGCGCCTGATCGTGATCGATCCCCGTGCCCACCAATTGCACGGCGTAATCGGGGAGGGACGACGCACGCTGCTCGAGCGCTGCCAACGCTTCCATGAGCGTGGGCACCCCATGCAGCGGCAGGAAGCCGCCCACATACAGAATACGCACCGGGCCCGTCTCGGGGGGCGGCGGAATCGCGAAGAACGCGTCTTCCGCGCCGACCAGGACTCGCCGCAGGCGCGACCGCGGTGCCCCCAGCGATTCGAACAGCTCCCCATGGGCCCAAGTGTCGCACAGGATCAGATCCGCATGCGCCAGACTCCAGCGATCGAGGAACCGATTCCAACCGGCTTGACCCGAGGACGCCGCGTGGAGCTTCCAGTCCCCGACCAGCGTGTCGTGCCGGGACACCAGCGGATCGAACACAATCGGACGCTTGCCGTGCAATGCGCGCGCGAGCGGCATGTCCTTGTGACGGAACTCGGGGACCAGTAGGACATCGCAACCGGATGCCACCGGCGCCCATGCTGCGAGCAGGGTGGGATAGCGCAGCCACGCTCGCCGCTGCGCCACACACGCCTCGACCACATCGAGCCCGGCGCGCCGGAGTCCTTGGCGAAGGATGCGATTCCTCGGGTAGGTGCGGTCATACGCCCCGAAGCAGCACACCCGGGTCATCGCCCCAGCCGCTCGCGTCGGGTGCGATCCCATAACTCCGCGTATTTCAGGAACACCTGCCACGCGCCGAGCGAACACACCAACCACCCGCGGGCGCCGTCGAGCACGCCCCACTGTAGGAGATACATGCGCACGAACCGCAACGGGGGCCGCCAGACCACATCGAACAAACCCGCACGCTTCCCGGCGGCGAACGCCTTCGCAGCGCCAAGACGCGCGTATGCGCGAGGTTTGTCCACGCATTGATCCCATGTTTCGTAGCTCAGGTGCGTGAGGACCACATCCGAGGTCACCAGCGTCCGGGCCGGAGTCCCAAGCCGTTCGTGCACCGGAGACTCATCGAACTTCGCGCCCTCGCGACGGAATACCCGCACCAGAGTCTCGCCCTGCCAGCCGCAGTGGCGGATCGGCTCACCCAGAAAGTAGGTGACGCGGTGCAACGCGATTGCCGAGTGCTCCATGCCCGGCGCGATGAACTGCGCCAGACGTGTTGCGGCATCCTGGCCCAGGCGTTCATCGGCATCGATCCACAGCACCCATGGTTGCGTGCATTGATCCAGTGCAAACTGGCGTTGCGGACCGAAGCCCGAGAACTCGCGACTGAATACCTTGGCGCCGTGCTGCTCGGCGACTTCGCGCGTGCGCATGTCACCGCGCGGGTCCCACACCACGACCACTTCGCGGGCGAACGAAAGTGTCGGCAACAACGCCGCGAGGTATTGGGTCTCGTCACGCGCCAGGAGCAACACGGAGACTGGGAGTCTATCGCTCATGTTGGGCCAAGTGTTCCAGGACCATGCGGGATCCCTCCTCGGGAGCAAGTCCCGGCAGGCAGTTCCAATGCATGCACGCCGTTCGATCGCAGGCTCGACAAGGCAGGCTCGTGCGCCAGTAACCGTGCATCGCGCCAGGCGGGTTCCAAGTGTCCGGATGGGTCGGCCCGAACCATGCGAAAGTGGGGACGCCGAGCGCCGCCGCGACATGCCGGGGTCCGCTGTCCGTCCCCACGACCGCACGGAGCTGTCCGATGACAGCGGACAACGCCCCCACGCCGCAGGGTGGCAGAGTGCGCACGCCGGGAGCCAAGCCTTCGAGTCGCGCGGTCAGGCGCGTTTCGCCGGGTCCAGCAAGAATCAGAACGCCGAAGCCTGCAGCCAGCATCCGACGCGCGAGCATGGCACTGTGCGAGAGGGGCCACATCTTGGTCGCCCACGAGCCCGCCGCGACCAACCCAATGGTACGAGCGGGAACGACGACGCCCGCCATCACCAACAACTGCCGTGCCTCGAGCACGGCAACATCGCTCACGGCGATCTCGGGAGTCAGGGTGGTCTCGGCCCCGCCCGCTGCCCGCGCCAGCCGCAGGTGCACCGCGCTGGCGTGCTCGCGGTGCCCCCCCCCCAGCAGGAGCTCGCGCGCAACCGTTGCCGTATAAAGGTGTTTGCGTCCGCGCAGGTCGTAGCCGTGCACGCTGTGAGCGCCGCTGCCTCGGGCGATCACGGCACTGCGCGTGTTGCCGAAGAAATCCACGGCGGTCCGCACGCGCAGCTTCCGGAGCCCCGCGACGATCCCTCGCGTCGAGGCATCCGTGCGCTCCACACGCCAGACGCGCTTCACCCACGGCAGCCCCTCGACCAACGGAGCGAATCGCGCGTCGGTCACCACATGCAGGTCCGCGTCCGGCGCGCCGAGCGCCAACGAACGGAACGCCGGCGTGGTGAGCACGACATCACCCATCGCCCGAGGGCGGATGGCGACAACCACCGGCTTCATCGCGCGACCACTTCCGCGCGCGCCGTGGCGCGTGCCCAGGCATCCACCTCGTGGAGTTGTTCGAGCGACTCCACGGCCTCGACGGGATGGCGAGCGAGCACGCGCTCCACGATCTCGGGCAACTGGCCAAGCTCGATGGCGCCGTCCAGGAACGCGGCGACCGCGACCTCATCTGCGGCATTGAGCACGCACGGAGCGGTCCCGCCGGTTCGACCTGCCGCCAGGGCCAGCGCGTATGCGGGGAATCGCGCCGGATCGATCTGCTCGAACACCAGTCCTGCCAACGCGGTGACCGGCAAGGGTGGGACCGCCTCGCCCCATCGCTCCGGCCAGGACAAGGCCAATTGGATGGGCAACCGCATATCGGCATGCGCGATCTGGGCGATGAGCGAGCCATCGCGGAAAGTGGCGATGGCGTGGAAGACGGCCTGCGGATGGATCACGGCCTCGAGTTGCTCGTAGCCCAGATCGAACAGCCAATGCGCTTCGAGGATTTCGAGGCCTTTGTTGAAGAGGGTGGCCGAGTCCGTGGTGATCCGCGGCCCCATTTCCCAAACAGGATGCCGCAGGACTTCTTGCGGCGTGGCACGCCGCCAATCCGGGTGCTGCCGCAACGGGCCGCCGGATGCCGTCAAGGTGAGGCGCCGCACCTCATGCGTTGGCCGTCCCAGGAGCACCTGGAGCGCAGCACTGTGTTCGCTGTCCACGGGAGTCAACTCGCCGCCGCCTCGCGCGAGTGCGGCTTTCACGAGCGGCCCACCCACGACGAGAGTCTCTTTATTGGCCAATGCCAACCGAGCACCGCGCTCGAGAGTGGCCAACGAGGCCGCGAGCCCCGCAGCACCCACGATTCCGTTCACCACAAGCTCCGCACCGCACGCCTGTGCGACGCGTGCCCCAGACCCAGCACCCACATCGACATGCGCACCCGGGGCGACTGCGCGCAGGGCGGCTCGGGCAGCCGCAGGGTCGGGCGCGTATTCGAGCCCGAGGAACGCCGGTTGCCAGTGCGCGGCCTGCTCGCACAAGCGCTCGAGTTGCCGGCCTGCAACGAGCGCAGTCACATGGAGTCGCGCATGTTCCCGTGCCGCCACGTCCAGCGTCTGGACGCCGATCGAGCCGGTGCAACCCAGGACTGCGAGTGACCTCACGGCAGCTGAGTGTGCGTCGCCAGTCATGGCACTTGGAAGACCACGATCTTGAGGTAGTAATACACGAGCGGCGCGCTGAAGTAGAGGCTGTCGAAGCGGTCCAGCACCCCGCCATGGCCGGGAATCAGATCCGAGGAATCATCGCTTGCGGAGTCGCGCTTGAGCAGGGACTCGGCGAGGTCCCCCACTTGACCGCAGATGCCGACCACCACGCCGAGTAACACGATGTCGAGCGGACGCAACCACGCCTGCCCCCCATGCGGGTGCATGAAGGTCACCGCCCCGATCCACGCCCCGATCCCGGCGCTCACGAACCCACCGATCGAGCCCTCCAGAGTCTTGCGGGGCGAGATGTGCTTCCACGGACGGGTCCTGCCGAACAATCGGCCGAAAGCGTAAGCCCCGGTATCGCAACTCCAAGTGACCAGGAACGCGTAGAGCACCAGCTTCATCCCGTCCGCATAGTCGAGCCCCGCACGCCATGGCAACTCGCGCAGTAACACGAAATGCGCCGACAACCAGCCCACATAGATCACCCCGAATACGGTGACCGCCAGCCCCTCGACGATGTTCCTGCGCTCGGCCCGGCGAAGCGCGAACGCCATGAGGAGCAGGAACGCCGCGGTGAAGAGGAATGCGGCGTGCGGTGTGTGAGGGCGGTATGCGAGGCAGAGGACGGCGAGGAGTGACGCGTGTCCGAGCCACGCGTTCACATGATGCCCCTTCGCGCGCATCATCCGGTAGAACTCGACCAAGCCGAGCAGGGACTGGAGTGCGACGAAGCCCAGGAACGCGATCCCCCCTGCCTTCGCCAACAGGATCAACAGGGGCACGAACAGCACCCCACTCACCGTGCGCATCCCCAGCGCCCACTGGGACGCCTTGGCTCCACGCGCCGCGGCCGCTGCCGGATCGTTGCGGCTCATGCGCGCCTCAGTCGGTGCGGCCAAAGCGCCGCTCGCGACCCTGGAAATCCGCAACGGCTTGGTAGAGGTGCCGACGCTTGAAGTCCGGCCACAGCGTATCGGTGATCCACAACTCCGTATAGGCCAGCTGCCACAGCATGAAGTTCGAGATCCGCATCTCGCCGCTCGTGCGGATGAGCAGGTCCGGATCCGGCAGGCCTGCCGTGTAGAGATAGCTGGCCATGAGTTCATCATCGAGCTTGGCGGGATCGACGCGGTGTTCCAGAGCGTCCAGGACCAAGCTCCGCACGCCGTCCAGGATCTCTGCCCGGCCACTGTACGATAACGCCAGATTGAGCAACATGCCGTCACTGTGCTTGAGGTATTCCTGCGCCTCGGCGATCTCCTCGCGGACGGGCGCGGGAAGATCGCGTGTACGGCCGATGACCTGCAGCCGCACATTGTGATCGCGCAAGTCCTTGCGTTCGGCGCGGAGCGTCTGGCGCAGGATGGTCATGAGCGCCGCCACCTCCCGGACCGGACGCTGCCAGTTCTCGACGCTGAAGGTGTACAGCGTCAGCACCTCCACACCCAGATCGACGCAGCCATTGATGGCCTCGCGCACCGAGTCACGGCCGGCCCGGTGGCCCATCAATCGCGGCACCCCACGCGCCTTCGCCCAACGGCCGTTGCCATCCATGATGATGGCGACATGCCGCGGGATGTTGCCGCGGGCGATGAGTTCCTCGGGTGTGTGGGACTTGCTGGCCAAGGCGGCTCCAGTGAACCGATGTGGGAGTGACCGCGGCGGCGCGTTCTGATCACCGCCGCGACGAATGGAGGTCAGACCTCCATCACCTCGGCCGTTTTCTTCTTGAGCAACTCATCGATCAGCGTGACATGCTTGTCGGTGAGCTTCTGGATCTCGGCCGTGAGGCGTTTGGCCTCATCCTCGGGCAGCAGCCCCTTGCCTTCCTGCTCCTTGATCTCCTTGTTCGCCTCGTGGCGGATCTGGCGGATATGCACCCGCCCTTCCTCGGCGAACTTGGCGATCAGCTTGACCAGATCCTTGCGGCGCTCTTCGGTCAGGGATGGAATCGGGATCCGCACCAGCGAACCATCATCGGTGGGGTTCACGCCCAACTGAGCCTCGATGATTCCCTTGCAGATGGCCTTGATCAAGCCCTTGTCCCACGGCTGCACCACCAGCAGGCGCGGCTCCGGCGCGCTGACAGTTCCCACCTGAACGATGGGCACATGCGAGCCGTAGGCTTCGACTTTGACGGTGTCGAGCAGGGAGGGAGTTGCCTTGCCGGTGCGGACCCCCACCATTTCGTGCCGTACGGAATCCAACGCCTTCTTCATGCGTTCTTCGGAATCCTGGATCACTTTGTGTTGCATGGCTTCACACCCCCACTCGGGTCCCGACCGCTTCACCCATCATGATGCGTTTCAGATTCCCCGGCGTCCCGACATTGAACACGATCAGGGGAAGTCGATTGTCCATGCTCAAGGAGATCGCGGTCGAGTCCATGACTTCGAGACCGCGGTTGAGGACATCCATGTAGCCGATGTTCGGGAAGAACTCGGCATTCGGGTCCTTCTTGGGATCTCCCGAATACACTCCGTCCACCTTGGTGCCCTTCATGATCACATCTGCGCCGATCTCGACCGCACGCAGCACCGCCGCAGTATCCGTGGTGAAATACGGATTGCCCGTCCCTGCCGCGAACACGACCACCCGCCCCTTCTCGAGGTGGCGGACGGCGCGGCGGCGGATGTAAGGCTCGGCGACCTGGTCCATCTTGATGGCCGAGAGCACCCGGGTATAGAGGCCGCATTTCTCGAGCGCATGCTGCAGAGCGAGGCTGTTGATGACCGTCGCTAACATCCCCATGTGGTCAGCGCCCACTCGGTCCATCCCGCGAGTGCTTCCGGCGATGCCGCGGAAGATGTTGCCGCCACCCAATACGAGACCGATCTGCACGCCCATCGCGTGCACCTCGCGCACTTCTTCGGCGATGCGGTGCAGGATCTCGTCCGAGATCCCGTGCCCCGCCTCGCCGGCGAGTAGTTCCCCGCTCAGCTTGAGCAGGATGCGCTGATAGCGCGGAGCCAAGGCGGCTACTCCGCGCCCAGGACGTATCGGACGAAGCGGCGGACGATGATATTCTCGCCCGTCTTCATCGATGTCTCCTTCACCAAGGTGTCGATCGACTTCTTGTCGTCCTTGATGAACATCTGTTCCAGGAGACAGACCTCGGCGTAGAACTTATTGAGCTTCCCGTCGAGGATCTTCTCGATCATGTTCGCAGGCTTACCCTCGTTCGCGAGCTGCGCGGCGTAGATATCCTTCTCGCGCGCGATGCGCTCCGCCGGCACTTC
>JANLOU010000123.1:0-1733 GCA_031366735.1 Candidatus Eiseniibacteriota bacterium | reverse complement strand
AACTCGCCGCCGATCCCTTCATACATGGCCTTGAGCGACTCCCCCGCGCGCGCGCAACCGGCGCCGAGGATGGTGTACTCGGCGCCGAAGAAATCCGCGACCGCCGTGCCCTCGCGCAGGAACTCGGGATTGTACGCCACGCCGAAGAGCACTCCGGCCTGGCCGCCCGCGGCTTGTTCGATCACCGGCGTCAACTCATCCAGCACTGAGCCTGGCAGCATCGTGCTGCGCATGACGACCGTGGTGAATCGACCGGTGGCCCCGATGGCGGAACCCACTTCGGCGCAGGCGCGTTTCACATGCGAGAGGTCGAGCGAGCCATCCTCGCCGCTCGGCGTGCCAACGCACACCAACACGAGATCGGCGCCGGGCATCGCCGCGGCGATCTCGGTGCCGGCGCGCAGGCGGCCGCTTCGGCGCGCTTCGCCGATCAACTCGCCCAGATCCTTCTCGACGATCGGACTCTCACCGCGCTCGATGCAATCCACCTTGAAGCGACTGGTGTCCACGCCCACGACTTCGTGTCCCTTGCTGGCGAGACAGGCGGAGCAGACCGAACCGACATAGCCCAAGCCGACGACAACGACTTTCATCTGGAGTCCTCCGGACCGGGATTCGAACTTGGGGGACCGGTCCGCCTGCGAGACAACGGCGTCAATGCTGGACGCCCTGAGCGTCCAGCACCCCACCGCCAGGGATATGCCATACGCGCACGCCGGGCATCTGCCAGCGTGGCGCTTGCGGATAGTGCTGATCGAGCCATGTCGCGAACCGGTCCTGAGGATCGAGATCCTCGGACCGACTCAATACCACCCATGTGCCCGAGGCCTGACTCGTGGCCTCGGTCCATGTCTCTCGCCAGCGGATGGGGCGGTCCACATGACCGATCCACCAGCGCTGGGCTGAAAGCCCACGAGCGTAGAACAGCACCGGTTCTTCGGAGCCGACCGCCAGCACCTGTTCACCCGGACGAAACCCCGCGCGGACCACTCGGAGCGCACCCCGGTAGTCCTCGCGCCCATACTGCGGCAGAAGATAATGCTGCGACAGCGCGACGCCCCACACGCCCACCACCGCGCAGATCATGAGCGCGCGCAGGCGCCCCCGCAGGTCGGCCAGAGCGCCCGCGAACAGCAGCACCACGACGGGCATGCAGACCGCCAAGTAACGCGGGTTGAAGGGCTTGAAGTTCTGCGTCGCAAAGTAACTCACCAGGAGCGCCGGCGCGACGAGCCAGAGCAGGGTATCGGCCGCTCGCCGGCGCCGCACCACCGCGACCAACCCGAGCACCCCGAGTGCGCCGAACACGATGCTCGCGCTGAGCACCGCGGGCAGGTGCCGACGGATCGTGGCCCAGGAGGTCTCGTGCCGCAGCTCGCGCAAAGAGGGGCCGTAGGTGAATCCGACCGAGAAACTATATGCGGCAAAGGGCACAGCGCCGGGGTGGAAGGTACCGCCCTGGCGCAGCGGTGTCTCACCCTGGACCTCGGCGCGCGCAGGCTCCAGCCGTCGCCAGTCCCAGGTCCGCGCGATCTGGGGGACCCATGGCGCCGCGACCACCAGCGCGACCCCAAGCGTTGCCAGGAGCCAGCGTCGCCGCGCCGCGCGCGTCTGCACCGCTCCGCCCAACCACCAACGCAACTGGATCGGGATGAGCAGCGCGAACGACAGATTCGACAGCAAGGCTGCGGCCGAGGCCAGCAGGTACAACGCCACCCGGCGTGAATCGGTAC
>JANLOU010000101.1:0-1970 GCA_031366735.1 Candidatus Eiseniibacteriota bacterium | reverse complement strand
CACCACCGGACGTACGGTTCCGTATCCGGCGGTTCATGACATGCGATTGAGGCGTTGGTGCTCCCGCAGAAGTGACGGGAGCCCGAGGTTGGCGAAGAAGGTGGCCCGGAAGGCGTCGTTCATGTGGCTGGCCCCGGCGTTCCACCAGGGGCCTCGACCGTTGCTGGCCGATGCCCGTGCCCGTTCCTCCGCAAGTCCCTGCTGCATCAGACGCGAGTAACGCGTGCGGGGCCGTTTCCATTGCCGCCACAGGATACAGCGCAGCCTGCGCCGCATCCATCCGTCCAGGTCCTCGAAGATCCCTTTGGCGTCGGCCAGTCGGAAGTATCCGATCCAGCCCCGCAGGACGGGCGCGAGGTCCTTGACGGTTCGTGCAATGTTGCAGCCTCGCCCCCGGCGGAGCGTCGCCTTCAGATTCCCTTTGAACCGATCCACGCTTTTGGGTGCCACGCGCAAACGCGGCTCCTTGTGGTTCGTCATCGTGAAGCCGAGGAACGTCCGTTTCCAGGGCCGGTCCACCGCACTTTTGGCGGCGTTGACCGTGAGTTTCAACCGCTCGGACAGGAACCGTGTGACCGACGCCATCACCCGCTCACCGGCGCGCTTGGATGCAACGTAGATGTTGCAGTCGTCCGCATACCGGCAGAACGCATGTCCGCGCCGTTCCAGCTCCTTGTCCAGATCATCGAGCAGGATATTCGACAACAGCGGCGACAGCGGTCCGCCCTGAGGCGTGCCTTCCTGCCGAACCGTCGTCACCCCGCCCAGCATCAATCCCGCTTGCAGGTAACGGCGAATGAGCCGCAGCACCCGCTTGTCCCCGACCTTGCGCGCCACCCGCGACATCAGCACATCGTGGCTCACGCGATCGAAGAACTTCTCGAGATCCATATCGACGACGAAGCGTCGGCCACTGGCCACGTGGGCCTTGGCGGCCTTCACCGCATCGTGCGCGCTCCGCCCGGCCCGGAAGCCGTAGGAGTGGTTCGAGAAGCCTGGATCGAACAGCGGCATCAGCACCTGATGCAGCGCCTGCTGGATCAACCGGTCGACCGCCGTTGGGATGCCGAGAAGGCGCACCCCGCCGTTGGGCTTGGGGATTTCCACCCCGCGCACCGCTTGCGGCTGATATCGATCTGCCAGCAGGTCTTCTTTGATGCGCGGCCAGTGCTCCTTCAGAAAGGGCTTCAGGTCCACGACGGTCATCTTGTCGATGCCCGCCGCGCCCTTGTTCCCGACCACCCGGGCCAGCGCCGCTATCATGTTCCCGCGACTGACGACCAACTCCATCAGCGCGTTCGCCTCCGGTCGTGAGTGTTGCGAGCCTGCCGTGACGTTTGACGCACCCGTCCCATACCCTGGCGGCTTCCGGCCGCTGCTCTTTGGGCGGGCACGGGGCTGTTTCCCCGTCTTCTGCGCCTGCTGCGTCATCGAAAGCCCGGTCTCCTTCCGGCATTCATGTTCAGCCCTTCACCGATGGGTTCGGCTACTACGGCCTCTGCTGTCATCCGCCGCCCCATCCCAGCGACTTGCGACGCCGGTAGCACGAGGCAGGACAGCGGACTTCCCAGGGTAAGACGCGTGACCTTCGTGCCATATACCTGTCGCATGTACGGCCGCCCCTTCCGGGATGTATCGGGCTTCGAGCTTTATGGCCCTCTCGCCCAGGTGCGGACGCCTCGTATGCGCTTGCTGTTCGTCAGGCCGGCACTTTGCTTACAGCTTCCTTCAGATCCCGGATCGCTCCGGGCACCCTTGCTGTTCGGCTAGCGGTTCCCACACCCAGGGCCCGCAGAGGACTCCCACCTCCAAGTCATCGGCCGGATACCACCCCGGCCAAACGATGCCTTACGGCACCTCCGCGCCATGCCTGGCGCACCCAAAACAAAAGCGCCACCCTCGCGGATGGCGCCTTTGACATGGAACGGTTTCTCTACCGTACACCGTTAGGCTAGCACACGCAGGGATCG
>JANLOU010000089.1:0-7743 GCA_031366735.1 Candidatus Eiseniibacteriota bacterium | reverse complement strand
CGGCAGGAGCCGGCCGGATGCCGGTGGGCACCAGCAACGAACTTGGAGCGTTCCTGCCGCAACCCGCCGCAGCCCACAGCATCGCTGCGAGGGCTGTCGCCGCGAGCAGCGGCAGGAAGGTTCGGGATCGAACGATCACCGGACATCCAGAAGTGAGTTGAACCCACCGAAACCATCATCAATGCGATTCGGGTTGTTGGGATCCTGCTTCCAGTTCACGCGATCGATGACGAACTTGTACTGGTAGCGGCCCGCCGGCAGCTTCTCGGTCCGCATCCAGATGCCGTCGCCATCTTCGTCCTTCATCTCACCCACGAGGAACCCGCCGGTCTGGGCCTGGCCAGCGAGCCACTTGTTCTCGGGCCAGTCACCGGCCAACTGCACCACCTTCGCGCTGGGCGCTTCGAACCGGAAGGTCATTCCGGCGGCGCCCTGCGATGGCGGCGGCAGGCGGCGCTTGACGAAGTTGAGGCTGCTGCAGCTGGAGAGAATCGCGCCCAACGCGAGCACACTCAGCATGAGGATGTGGATTCGACGCATGGATTCCTCCTCGCGCATCCGGCGCGATCAGAAGTGGACGATAGCCTGCAACTGGAAACGCTTTTCATTCATCAGCGACTTCTCGGCGGCCGCGATCTGTGGCGCGAGGCTGAGGTAGTCGGTCTCCGCGATGAAGCCGTTCGCGTTGTGCCGATTCAGGTAGACATCGCGGCCGATGTACCCGTACTCGTTGGTGTTCGGGTCGAGCACTTCCGGGTCGACGCCAAAGCCGAACGCGACTTCGATTCCGGGCGAGAACCGGTAGGTCGCCTCGGTGAACTGATCCACATAGCCGCGTGTCAGCTTCAACTCGGGGGTGTCGTACTTGACCCAACGGGTGTCGCTCGTGAGACGGATGACCTTGTTCCAGTCCCAGCCGAGCTGGAACAACGACTCGGCATAGCGAGGCTGGGTTCCCAGATGCACGCCGGTGAAGGTCCCCTTCCATCGCGCAATGCCATTGCGGGCCGAGTGGAACGGGACCTCGAGGGACGGCCGAAGGCGGACCACGGCGTCCTGTCCCAGCACGGTCAGCCGGTCGATGCTCACCACATGCTGGCCGCTCTCGAGCCAGAAATTGCCGGTCGGGAACCACAGCTGATACTCCCACGCGGTGCGCGGGTCGTAGTCGAAGTGAGTGAACTCCACATCGAGCCCGGTCTTCACTTCGCGATTCAGGTAGTAACGCCAGTTCCGGTCCCAACCCAGTCGCAGCTCCGTGCGCGTGTTCTCGAGGTCGTCCAGGGCATTCAGATAGTTGGCGCGCTGGAACTCCACATTGAGCACGCGCGCGTGATCATCCGGTGGGAGCCCCGCCGGGATGATGGGGGACTGGGTCCACGCCGGATAGCGGTGTTGCTCACGCTCGGCGGACGCGCGCAGCGCGATGTCGCCCTTGGCGAAGGTCCAAGCGCTCGAGAGGTTCAGGCGATGGCTGCGGTCCACCGTCAAATGCTGACCCTCCGCGAGCGTGCTCGACCGCTGGGTGAGTGATGAGGCGCCGGTGGCCTCGACCCTGCCCGCCTTCCAGACCTGGTCGGTGGCACCATTGACCAGATTCATTCGCTTGGCGCCGAACAAGCCCTCGGCCGACACGCTGAACGAAGGGTTCGGCTGCCACCGGGCTTCGCCCCCGAGGCCGTACCACTGGTGGATGTATTGCCCCGTGCGCAGTCGGACCAAGCTGTCGCTGATGGGCTCGGCAAGTACGAGCTGGCCCAGATTGAAGCCGCGATCGGTGCGACCCAGCAGGCCCAGCCGAAGCGCACCGGGTAGCGCGCGGCGGATGTGTGCCGCGAACAGGTTCTCGTTCCCGTCGCCGAATCCGAAGCTCTTGTCGTTGTCGCCGAAGTCCATGCTCGAAACTTTTGACGCCTGGCCTGGAGTGAGCCGGAAGCCCGGATCGCTTCGCTCCGTCTGCAGTAGCAGGAGCGCCCGTTGCACCGGGTCACCTTCAAACACGAACTCCGGAAGTGGCGCGCGCAGCACCGTGAATCCCGGGAAGGTCACGCCCCCGGCCTGGAAGTTGTCCGTGTAGAGCAACTCGGTATCGAAGCCCAGCTTGGGGCTTCGCACTTGGAAGCCCTGACGCTGGAACCCATACGGGTGGTCGAATGTGCCGATGCCACCCACCAGGCGCATGGGATCGTCCCAGGTCCCGATGTTCTCGCTGTCGAAGGCGCGGATGGTGAGGTCGGGCTGGGTCAGCGTGAGTCCGCCGCGCTTGAAGTTCAGGCGACTGCGGTAATCCTGCACATCCTCGTTGCGCGGATTCAGGTTCATCAGGAATCGGCCCGCGAGCACATCGGAGAAGCGCACATCGAATCCCAGATCGATGTCCATATCGGGACGGCTCAACTCGTAGCGGGAATACGCGGGGTTCAGGATGCTCTGGTACAGACCGATGACGCGCCCCCCGATGAATATCTTGGGGCTGTACGGTGTGTTCGAAGTGGCTTTCTGAACCTCGAGCTCGCCATTGCTCGCGACTTTCACCACGCTGTTCCCGAACTCCCCTGCCGTGGCGCTGTTCTCGGGGTCCGCGAACCACTGACCGTCGGCCACGAACTTATAGGCATTCGACCCAGCCGGCAGCGGGAGCACGATGCTCCAGACTCCACCGGCTCCCTTGGTCATGGGATTCGCGGTGGCATTCCAACCATTGAAATCCCCCGCCCAGCTGACGGTGCCGGCGTTGGCATCCGTGTAAGTGAACCGGATTCCCCCCGCGACCTTCTCGGGTGCGGCGAGAGCGGGGTTCGAACCCAGCGCCAGCAAGAGGGCCGCGCAGGCGACCGGCAAGAACGCGAGGGCGTGCCAGACGAGACGGATGGAGCGCGGAGGCATCAGAAATTCCCCTTGAGGATGAACTTGACGATATCGATCTGGTCGCCGTTGCCGTTGAGGTTCCCCTCATCCACGGGCGTCGAGCCTCCACCGATATAATCCGGGCCGTATTGCAGATACATCTCCATGTTCCCCGTGGGCCGGTACTGCAACTGGGTGAACAGCCCCTTGCGCAGAATGCTGGCGTCATTGCCCAGCGCGAAGCGATTGTAGATCTTCGTCTTGGTCGTGAGATTCAGCGAGTTCTCGATCACGAACAATTGTTTGCGCTCGGGCTTGCCGATGTCCCGCAGCTTGCTCTGCACGCGCAGCCACGCCAAGCGGCTCTCGACCTGGAGCTCGTTGAACCATTCCAGCCGCGTTTCCTTGCGCAGGGTTCCGCCGCTCGGCGAGTAGGTGTCCCGTTGGCGGTAGGCGGTCTTCCCCGTGAAGCCGTTCACGAACTCCACATACAACTCGTTGTACATCTCGCGCGTCGCATTGCGGCTGAAGACCTTGTTCCCGTACCAACTGAGCTGGTTGGAATAGGTGATCGCGCGCTCGGGGAGCAGGTAGAACGATTGGATGATGAATCCCGTCTCGTCGGAGCTGGGACCGCCAATGCTATTGCGGTAGCGAGGGCCGCGACTCCACCAACCGGGCGCGACATTGAAGTAGCCCAAGCGCGGTGTTCCCAGCTTCAAGCTGCGGATCTCCCCTTGGATCACCGAGCGGTCCGGCAAGCGGATGCCGGTCGAACGCTTGAACACCGTCAGCTCGTTCGCCCGCCCATTGCCCGTCTCGTTCGTCGGGCGGCTCTCGCCGTACTCCAACGAGAGGTCCGTATTGCGAAAGCGGTAGCGACCGTCGAAGCCGTACACACTGGTCCAGGGCGAGGGGCCGTTGACGCTGTCGCGGCCAGTCCACCCCTCGAACCGATTGTAGGTGAACCCCAAACGGAGCTGCTTGTCCTTGAAGAACTCCCGGCGCAGGCGAGCCACATACATGTCGTCGGTGCGCAGTGCGCGTTGAGCGGCGATGGAGTCCCGCGGGATCACCGGGGCGTTCGCGCTGAAGTCCGCGGGGTTGAACTGGCTGCTCTGGTCGGCGACCACGAAGGTCGTATTGAATCCTCCGAATCCCCAAGTCTCCAGCCGGATGCCCTGAGCGTCGCCACGACCGTTCACGAACGGGATCAGGTAGCGGTCCACCCAGAAGCGGTCCTGGCGCGAGAACCAGTAGCTGTCGAGGCCGCGCTTGCCCATCTCCTTGCGGAAGCGCAGATGCGCCTCGCGGTACTGGAACTCGGGTCGGGCGCCATTGTTGTCGTTCGGGTGCCAGTCCGCTTCGAACTTCATGAAGGCTTCCACGCCGGCCCGGGGCTGCGAGAACAGGCGGAACTGAGCATTATTGAAAGTGTCGTAGGAGTTCGAGTCCCAATCCCAAGGATACGCTCGGTTCGACTTGCGCATCTCGGCCATCAGTTGGTACTCGCCCTCGAGCTTGGTGAGGGCGGTCGCCGCCGTGGAAACCAGCGCGCTGAGTGTGGCAGCCAGCAGGACGATGCGCCGGATCAACGAGCGTCCCCGCCGCGGAACGGCACGCGCAGGCTCACGCGGTAGGAGGCGCCAAGGTCCCGGTTGGTGCTCGCCGTGGCGTCCACGAAGTAGTTCTTGTGGAAGATCCCGAACCCGCCATTGAACTGCAGTTCGTTGGGCGAGGCGTAGGAATCATAGACCCGCGAGAGATTCGCAATGCTCGATCGGATCGCGAACACATTGTAGAAGAGCACCTCGATTCCGGCGCTCAACGAGGTGCGGCGAGAATCGAGTTGGGCCCAGCCCAGGGTGACAGTCGACTCGCGATTCCAATGGAATGCCGCAGCGAGTTCCTGGCGGGCCACCAGCAGTTGGCCGCCCGAGCCCGGCACGAACTGATAGCGCGGTTCCAGCAGATCGCGCGAGACATAGGCGAAATCGACATTCCACGGGGTGCCCCATCGCAGCCCGGCGTCGAACGACCCCTTGGAGACCGTGCCGTAGTCGATCGAGAGTCCCGAGCCGGGATCCTCGAAGGCCTGGAAGGAAGCGCGGCCGAACTTGAAGGTCGCCCCGGCGTCCAACTCATGCCCCTCGCCGAATCGCAGGACCTGACGCCCGACCGAGGCGCACAGCAGGTCTTCGGAATAGATGCCCGTCACTCCAAGGTGGTGCCACGCCAACGCCCAGCCTGCGCCCGCCACGGGCGCCGCCAGAACGATCGCGCCGGCGTTCACATCACCCAGACCGTAGGGCTTGGCGTAATCCACCAACCCTTCGCCGCGGCGCAACTGCGAGAGCGCTGCGGGGTTCCAGTAGTAGGCCGAACCGTCGGTCACGGTGGCGATCGCACCGGAGCCCAGTGCGAGGCCGCGCGCGCCGACCTGGACCTCTTCGAAATAGCCCCGTGCGGGCGAGACGGACATCAGGGTGAGTGCGAATGCGGCAAGCCAGAAACGATGGCGGATCATCGCACCACCACCACGGACTTCAAGGCGCGGCTCAGGCTGGGTTCGATCACGGTCCGGATCACATAGATGCCTGGTGGCACGATCTCGCCTCGCTCGTCGCGTCCATCCCAGACATCCACAGCCGGATTCGCCGGAGTCAGCGCGCTGCGCGTCTGGCTGAGGTAGAGGTTGCGGATGAAGCGTCCGCGCAGGTCGAAGATATTCGCGGTCAGGTTCAAGGTGCGGACTTGATTGACGGGGTCGTTGGCGTCCAAGCGCTTGTCGAGGTTCACCGAGAAGTGGACCCGCTCGCCGCGATCCGGTGCGAACGCCGGTCGGTCCACGGTCACTTCATTGACCGCGAAGCGCAGGGCCACCACGGGGGGCTGGTATCGGAAGCTGACCCGGCTCGAAGGGGAGACCCCCCAGTCGGCCACACCATCAGGCCCACCGCCCCCGGCGCCGGTGTCGTCGTTGCGGTCGAGATCGATGATGGCGTAGTTGTCGATGAACACCAGGTCGCCACTGTTGTCCGTGTGTCCACGCAGATTGTCGGGCGCAGAGTCCGGGCCACCACTGCCATCGCTGGCGGCCGTGACCACACCACAGAGCTTGATCCGAGTGCCGCGCGGAAAGAGTCGGAATGTGTCGGTCACGCCCGCGACCGTCATCACCGTGTCGCGGGTGCCCACACCCGCCTGGCCCACGAACACCGAGCTCCACGGGATGCGCAGTTCCATGGCGCGGTCGGTGTTGCCCTGCAGGAAGGTGGCTGCCGCGCTGAAATACGGGCCCACACGCTCATCGTCCACCTGATTGCCGGTGAGCTGGACAATGATGCGCGGCGAGGTGTTGCCGTCCCAGGTCGCCGCGAAGAAATCAGGTGAGAACCCGTTACCCGTGCCCGAGCCGGTGGTGTCAAAATCGAAGTTGCGCTTCCAGGAGTTGAGCGCGGTCATGGAAGTGAGGCCGCGGCCTGGCACCGTGTCGAACAAGAGCACCATGTTGTTGTCCCAGATCCGCCCCTCGCCAGCGACATAGAGATACTGGGCGTCCCACGACACGCGGATCTGGCTGAGGTCGTTGTTCACGCCCCAACGGGAGTCGTCGGTGGCTTCCTGCGGCGCGTTCGCGGCCGAGTTGTATCCGAAGACCTTCTCGTCGTCGGTGAAATCATTCGTGAATCCGTCCACGCGCATTCGCGCAGAGAGGTCCCGCGCCGTGAGGGCAGGGGCAGTCTCGGCGGAGCACAGGAGCAGCACGACGAAGGGCAGGATTCGTAGGCGCACGGCGTGGGATCCGGGTGGGGAGTGGGCGCGGTCGGGAACAGCGCTGGCTCGGCATGATGCGGCTCGCATCGCAAGGGGTCAAGCACCCACGAAATGTCATTTGTACAGTGTTGACGGGGGAAAGCGCGGCGTTCGCGTTGCCGGTTGTGAACTTGCTCCAAGTGGACTCTGCCATTGCCACGCGGGGGCCTGGGCCGTAGAATTCCACCGTTCGTCACCCACCCACCGGCCTCACTCGCCGGTCCGCGCGCAGATGGTCGGGCCCCGTCTGCTTTGCTGCGCGTGTCGCTGCGCCGCTTGGTCCGTTGGAGACCCCGCCCCATGAGAAGGCTACTCGCTCCGCTCCTGCTGCTCGCCGCCGTCAGCGCCGCGGCGCCCGCGCGCGCTTTCACTCCGCAGACGATCACCGTGGATGGCGTGAACGACTTCCTGCCCGGCAATCTCCTGGATGACGATCGCACCGACACGCAGAGCAATTGCTCCGTGGGTGTCTACCCGATGGATCTGGGTCGCGTGTATGTGACCAACGACGCGAACTTCCTGTACGTGGGCATCGAGTTCTCCAAGACCTGTTACGGCGACATGAACCTTGGCGTCGCGTTCGACATCGGCACCGCCGGCGGCGGTGCGACGGATCCCTTTGGCCGCAAGATCGGCTGGACCAGCGTCCCGTTCAAGCCGGACTGGGTTGTCTATGATGTCACCCCGACGAACTCGAATACCTTCAACTACGAGGTCCTGTACAAGGACACGCTCGGGACCTGGGTGAACCGCAGCACCCTGATCAATCCCTCGTGGGGCAGCGGCTCGAATGGGCTGGGCATCGTCGATAGCGTGAACTTCAAGGAGTTCAAGCTCCCGCTCGCCACTTTGGGGGCGCCAGTCGGCACGAACATGCACTTGGAGTTCTGGGTCACCCAGGAGGGCACCACGAAGGGCCCGCTGGATGCGCTCTCCAGCGACAATGTGCAGATGTCGCGCGCGGTCAGCACCACCTACGACACCGCAGCGGTCGTGCAGATGACCTCGATGTTCCTTTATACGGTGCTCAACTCGGTCGATGTCGCGCCACCCACCGTGCTGCAGGCGCAGGCGGTGAAC
>JANLOU010000073.1:0-6431 GCA_031366735.1 Candidatus Eiseniibacteriota bacterium | reverse complement strand
GACCTGGGTGGCCGCACTCGAGAGGAACGCGATCTCCTGACGATCCAGCGCTCGCTCGGACAACACGATTGCAGAGAGTGAGAAGACCAGGATCAGCGCCGCCGCCAACAGTTGCTGGAACAACGCCAGGCGGAACTCCAGCGTGTGCGGTCTCATGGCGCCGCCTCGAAGACGATTCCCTCACCGCGCACGGTCCGGATGCCACAGCCGTCGGCGGGGTCGCCCAGCTTGCGGCGGAGTCGACCGAGGATGACATCGAGACTGGCGGAAGCGGCCGGTGTGGCATCCCGCCACACGATCTCCAGCAGTTCCGTCCGGCTCACGATCCGCCCCATGCGCGCGGCAAGCAACTCGAGCACCATCCACTCGCGCGCAGTGAGCGGAATCTCGGCATCCGCTCGGCACAGTCGCCGAGCCGCGAAGTCGATGCTCACGGGCCCCGCCTTGAGCACCGTGGGTGGCGATTGGCCACTGCGGCGCGCGAGGGCCCGGATGCGGGCATGGAGTTCGGCGAGCGCGAAGGGCTTGCGAAGATAGTCGTCGGCCCCGGCATCCAACCCGCTCACGCGATCCCCCACCTCGGCGCGCGCGCTCAGGCACAGGATCGGCGTGTGGACGCCACTTGCGCGCAACTCCCGGCAGAGATCGAGGCCATCTCCATCGGGGAGCATCAGGTCGAGCAGGATGACATCGAACTCCATGGTCATGGCAGAGCGCAGCCCAGTGGCCAAACGCGCAACGGTCACCACCGTCATGCCGGCATCCTCGAGCGAACGCGCGAGCAAGTCCCGCGTCGGCGCACTGTCTTCGACCACCAGGACTCTCACCGTCTCACTTCCTCATTCCGCCTCGCTGCCGAAGGCGGCCAGGAGCGACGGCAGGGCCAGCAGGAGCAACAACGCCGAGGCGCAGAATCCGCCCACGACCGCGATCGCGAGCGGCTTCAACAGTGTGGCGCCCGAGCCGATCCCAAGCGCGAGCGGGATCAGCGCCGCGATCCCCGCGACCGTGGTCATAAGGATCGGGCGCGTGCGTCGAAGGGCAGCCGTCCGCGCGGCATCCACCGCCGAATCGCCTTGCTCGCGCGCTGCCTGGAACGCCGCCACCAGAAAGTACGCATTCTCCGAGACAATTCCCACCGTCATGATCGCACCCACGAAGCTCGAGATGTTGAAGGTCGCCCCGCCCAGGTGAAGCGCTGCGAACACCCCGACCAGCGAGGACGCGATGACGAGCAGCACGGCGGCCAGCTGACGCCAGGAGCGGAACGCCAAGAGCAGAATGAACGCCACCAGCCCGGTCACTCCCAGCAGCACGGCGATCAGACCGCGGAAGGACGACTGTTGCTCGGCCCATAACCCGCCGTATTGGATCGTCACATTCGCGGGCAGCACCAGCCCACGGCGCAGGCGATGCTGGATCTCGACCATCGCGGAGCCCAGGTCACGCCCGGTCAACCGCGCGGTCACGGCCACCATGGTACGCAGATCATCGCGAGCGATCTCCGTCTCGCCGGGGTCGGTGCGCAGCGTGGCCACATCACCCAGCCGAACCCGAGCGCCCGCGGCCGTGGGAATGGCGATCCCCGCAAGGGTCGCCTGTCCGCTCAGCCCCGCCGGGTGCGCCAGCAGCACGCGCACGCTCCAGGCTCGAGCGCCGCGAACGATCTCGCCCACATCCACCCCCGCGACCGATGGCTCGACGGCGCGCGTGATGGCCGAAGCGTCCAGCCCGGAGCGTGCAGCGGAGGGGCCGGGCACGATGGTCACATTCGGACCGCTCACCACAACGCCGTCCTTCACATCCACCACCCCTGCGACCTGCGCGAGGATCGCAACGGCCTCCTTCGCCTTGCGCTGCGCCAGCTCGCGATCCTCACTGAAGATGCGGATCTCGATCGGCTGCGGATTCGTCGTCAGGTCGCCGATCACATCCTCGACCAGTTGTCCGAACTCGACTGCCAATGCGGGCTGGGAGGCTTCGATGCGAGTGCGTAGGTCATCCGCGATCGCTTCGGCGCTGCGTCGGTGCCCCGAACGCAATCGCAGGACATAGTCCCCGATGTTGGGCTCGGTCACGAAGAAACCCATCTGGTCCCCGGTCCGGCGCGACCACGAGGTGATCTCGGGCAGGGTGGAGATCGTCTGCTCCACGAGCCGCAGCATGCGATCGGTCTCATCGAGCGCCGTCCCGGGCGGTGCGGTGTAGTCCATGATCAACGCGCCCTCATCCATCTCGGGCAGGAACCCCGTGCCGAGCGTGGCTTGCAGCGGCACGGCGAGGGACACGCACACCAGCACGAGCGCAAGCCCGACCCAACGGTGCGTGATCGAGTAGTTCGACAGACGCTGGAACCACTGCGGACCCCGACCGGAATGTTCTGTGGCCGTGGGCTGCACGCGGACCAGCAGCGGCACGAGGGTGAGGCACAGGAGCAGGGACGCGATCAGCATCAGAGCCATCGACAACGAGAGCACCCGGAAGAACGCGCCCGTCACGCCATCCAACAACACGAAGGGAACGAACATCGCCAGCGTGCAAAGACTGGAGCCGCACAGCGTGGGGAAGATCTCGGCCATCGCCTGCGTCCGCGTGCACGCGAGCGGACCCACCAGGCGCGTGGCAAGATGCTCGACCACGACGATGGCGTCGTCCAGCACCAGCCCGACGGCCGCAGCGATGCCCCCGAGCGTCATCATGTTGAGCGATTGGTGCGAGAGCAGCAGCGCGACCATGGTCAGGGCAATGCTACCGGGGAGCACCATGGCTCCCGCCAGGCCTAATCGCAGGCTGCGCAGGAAGAGGATGACAACGAGCACGGCCAACAGCGCTCCGACCAACAGGCTATCGCGCGCACTGCCGGCCGACGCGCGCACCAGATCGGACTGGTCGTAGAAGGTCTCGACATGCACCCCGGCCGGAAGTCGGGCGCGATTCTCCGCGAACCAACGATGCGCCGCGTCCGACAACACGACTCCGCTGGCCGAGGGCTGACGCAGCACATTGATGAGCACCGCCTGGCGCCCGCGGGCCTGATAGCGCGTGAACTCTGGGGCTTCCTCGAGGCTGATGCGGCCCAGCAGGCCAAGCGCGATCGGCGGTCCCGCGGCCACCGGAATGGCGACGGCCGCAAGCGATGCGAGGTCCGGCGGCCGGCCGTCGGAGAGGCCCAGGTACAACTGCGAGTTGACCTCGAGTAGCCCGACGGAGCTCAGGTGGAACGAACTGCGGACCACTTCCGCCACGCCGGCCGCGTCCAGTCCGCGCGCCTGCAGCGCGGCGGGATCGAGCTGCACACGGGCCTCGAGCCTTCGCCCTCCCTGCACCACCACTTCCGCAACACCGGCCAAGCGCGAGAGGCCCGGCTTCACGATCACCAAGGCGATATCGCGCAGTTGGGCCTGGGATTGCTGATCGGATGTGAGCGAGAATCCCAGCACGGGGAACAGCGTGGGGTTCATCAGGCGCGCATCCAGCGTGGTCCCCGGCGGCAACTGCGTGCGCACCGCCTCGATCTGCGCCTGAACGCGCTGCAGGGTGAGGTTCATGTCCGAGCGCCACTGGCAATCCAGATTGATCTCGACCGAGCCGCGAGTGGTGATGGAGCGGACTTCGAGCACGCCCGGGACTCGCCGGATGGCTTCCTCGAGCGGGCGTGTGGCCGCGCGCAGCATGGCCTCGCTGGGCAACTCCCCACTGTCGGCGATCACCGTGATGCGCGGGAAGGTCACCTCGGGCAGGATCGAGGAGGGCAGGCGCAGAGCCGAGAAGATACCCATGATGATGGCGGCGACAGCGGCCAGCGCGATGGCGCGACGCTGCCGGTGCACCTGTTCGAAAAATCGGTTCATCGCAGCACGCGCACGCGTGTGCTGTCCGGAAGTCCCCGTTGACCGCTGATCACCACCGGCGTGCCGGGAGCCAGTGCGGGAGCCAACAACTCGTGCCAACCCGCCAACGCCTGCCCAAGCCGGACGGGCGTCCAGATCGCGATGCCACTGGGGTCGATCCGCGCGACACTCAGTTCGCCCGTCAGGTCATCCGCCACCACGGCGGAATCCGGCAGCATGCGCACGCGGCGCGGGGTGCCGGTCTCGATCGTGGCGGTGCCGAATCGCTCGAGCACATCGAGCGGAACATCCGTTGCCGGCGCGAGCCAGACCAACGCACTCTGGTCCGCGGCATTCGTGATCGGAAGCCGTCGCTGCACCACGGCGCGGATCACGCCCCCGCCCTCCATGGCGACCGTCGCGGATCGCCCAACTACTGCGCGCCCTACATCAGCCAGCGCGACATGCGCCTCGAACACAAGGTCGCGCACCGAGACGATTCGCAGGATCTCAGTGCCTTCGGCCACCTCGGCCCCCGGTTCGACGCCTCGGCGCGAGACGACTCCCGAAGCGGCGGCGATCAAGGGCACCCGCACCAGTTCTCGCCGCGCCTGCGTGATCGCGCGTTGTGCCTCCTCGCGCGCGGCGGGGTCGTTCGCCTGGCGCAGCATGAGTTCCGCCCCCCGCACCGCAGCGCGTGACTCGCGAGTCACCAGCATACCCATGGTCGCCCCCTGACGGACAGGATCGCCCGGACGAGGCTGGAGCGATTCCACGATCGCCGAGAATGGGGCCGTGACGGCCAGATCATTCGCAACGCGCCATTGCCCCTGCGCGATCACCTGAGCGGAGACACTGCGCTCCTCGACCGTTGCCACGCGTACCGCAACCACCGCCGCGTGGGCGACCTCCGATTCCACCGCGGTGCCCTTCGGGGCGCATGCGACACCGCTCTGTAACAGGACGATCAGGAAAAGACAGACAGCCGCTCGCCCGGCTTGCAAGGTCATCGCCGATCCTCCAGTTGGAAATAGGCGACGCGACTCTGCTCGCGCGAGTCCTCGACGCGGTCACGGGCCTCCTGATAAGTGTGCCATGCGTCGAGCAGGTCGAGCAGGCTGGCAGCCCCACCGCTGTAGAGACTCTTCAGCTTCAATAAGTTCCGCTCCGCGCGCAGACCGGTCACCTGGGATGCATCCAGTTGGCGCGCAGCCGTGCGCCAGCGTTCGATCAGGCCGACGGTCAGGCGTCGCTGCGCCATGACTTCGGCCGCCCCTCGTACGCGCGCCGCGCTCAGGGCGGCGAGTCGTGCTTCGGTCATGGGGCGCGCCGCCGCGTCCCGTAATGGCAGGTGGAACCGGATCGCCGCCGACGCCCCCATGTCACGACGCAGGCGATCGCCAAGGTTCGCGGCGGGATCCGCGGCGCGCAGATCGGCGGGGACAACTCGGGTGAGGTCGCTGCCGGCGAAGCCTGCATCGAGCGCCACTTCCACCGTGGGAGCATTGCGGCGCTTGGCATCCAACAGATCCAGTCGTCCCTGTGCCTCGGCGGCACGGGCGAGTTGGACCTCGGGGCGCTGATCGAGACCGCGCAGCATTTGCACGGAGTCCGCATCCGTCACGGCGCCCGGGCCGAGATCGTGGGGTTCGCGGATCACCAGCATCGTGTCCTGCTCGCGGCCGAATCGGTTCAGCAACTCGAGCGCGGTGATCCTGGCCTCCAAACGATCGGACTCGAGCGCAGCGACGGCGGCGTCGCGTTCCAGCGTCACGCGGATGGAATCCGATGGGCCGCGAACTCCCGAAACCACGCCCGAGCGAACCAGACCCGCCAGTCGATCCAGCCACTCGAGCGCCGCGCGCCGAGTGGAGTCCGCGCGCTGCAGTCGCAACAGCCGGATGGCGAGCTCCGCGGCCTCGAGCCCCGCATCGCGCGCCGCGAGTCGGGAACGCCAACGCGCGGCACTCGCCTCGACGCTGCCTCGTTCCCGCGCTCTCGCCCGCCGCCCACCATCGGCTGCGGTCCATGCCATGGCGAGCTTGGCCTCGTAGTCGCCAAGATTGGTGATCGCGGGATCGTAGAAGCCCCGAGGCGCGATCGTGCCGCCCGCATTGGCCGACCATTCCGGACGGAGGTTCTTGGAGAGGGCCACCGAATCCAGGACTGCTGCAGTGCGATCCCACTCGCTCGCCACCAAGCTGGGGGCCCGCATGCGCGCCAGCGCGACGCATTGCTCAATGCTGAGCGAGTCGCTCGCCGCCTCACCCATCGCCGCACGAGCCGCGGGCAAGAGCCCCATGCTCATGGTGAGCAGCATGAGCAGTCCACCGCCAACGGCACGAGCGAAGCGCGCGAGCCCGGATGGGTTCGTCATCTCAACGCAGGACCTTCTCGAGTTCGTCCACGAACTGCAGTAGCTCGTTCGCGGGTCGGATGTCGCCCTTGCGGGACTCGGGCGTCGAGAGCAATAGCGGGACCAATCGCCGCAAATGAGCCGCCTGATAGGAGCGATGCCGGCGGATGAGCGCGGCCTCCAGCGAATCCGCAGCTTGCGGCACGCCCACCGGCCAATCGAGATGGGCGCCGCGCGCGCGAAGC